>NZ_JBHXAS010000004.1:0-62704 GCF_042727425.1 Peribacillus sp. NPDC060253 | reverse complement strand
TCATCATGCCTGGTGGCTGGCCTCCATTTTGACCGCCCATCATCATGCCTGGTGGCTGACCTCCATTTTGACCGCCCATCATCATGCCTGGTGGCTGACCCCCATTTTGACCGCCCATCATCATGCCTGGTGGCTGACCCCCATTTTGACCGCCCATCATCATGCCCGGCTGGCCTCCATTTTGACCGCCCATCATCATGCCTGGTGGCTTACCTCCATTTTGGCCGCCCATCATCATGCCTGGTGGCTGACCTCCATTTTGGCCGCCCATCATCATGCCCGGCTGACCTCCATTTTGACCCCACATCGTCATGCCCGGCTGACCTCCATTTTGGCCGCCCATCATCATGCCTGGTGGCTGACCTCCATTTTGTCCCCACATCGTCATGCCCGGCTGACCTTCATTTTGGCCGCCCATCATCATATCCGGCTGACCTCCATTTTGACCGCCCATCATCATGCCTGGTGGCTGACCTCCATTTTGACCGCCCATCATCATGCCTGGCTGACCTCCATTTTGACCGCCCATCATCATGCCCGGCTGACCTCCATTTTGTCCGCCCATCATCATGCCCGGCTGACCTCCATTTTGTCCGCCCATCATCATGCCTGGTGGCTGACCTCCATTTTGGCTGCCGCCCATATTCATGGACCCTTCAATTTGTTGAGCTGATTCTCCTGACTCTTCTTCATATTCATATTGCATTTGTTGTCCCATCTGTAGCTCTTTTGGATACGCGCCTGGATTTTGTTCATGATTCTGCTGTGATTGTACGGATGGATATTGTTGATAAATAGGTTGGGTTTGTGCATTGGAACCCTGATACTGCCCCTTCACTTCCGGGCCATAAGTTCCAAGCAACCCCTTATTACAGCCGCAATCTTCCTCATCTTCAGCGGCAGGCTGTGTATACTGCTGAGGGTAGTTTTGTTGATTATATAAAGATGGCGATTCGTCTGGTGACTCGTTATTTTGTTGCATGTATGAACCTTCTACTTGAGCTTGTTGATTCATCCCCCCATAAAAATGGTGCGGGACCGGTGCAGATGCCTGATATGGATATTGTTGCTGGCTGTATGGATTCATACTTGCCCCTTGAACGAACTCTTGACCCATCGGTTGCATGTCAAAAGATTCATCCCACACTCCAGAGCTTTCGTCCATCATTTGATAGCCTTGTGCATCCTGATAGCCTTGTGCATCCTGATAGCCTTGTGCATCCTGATAGCCTGGAACACCCTGATAAGGGGCTTGCATCCCCTGCATGTGCATGTGCGCCCACGGTGGCGGCTGAATGCAATAACCGCTTCCAGGCAGGATTGGCGTTACTGGGATACACTCATCTTCCGGCTCCTCATATTCCTGAACTGGCTGAACAGCTGGCTTTTTCTTCTTTTTAGTGACTGCCGCCTCTTCTTTTTTCTTTGGTAAAGGTGGTGGTGCAGGGGGCTTTTGCACACTCATATTGGTCATGTTGACCATATAATAATTATTGATATCGATTTCCGGAATTACCGGCTTTGGTACTTGAACTTCTTTTGGAACGATTATTTGCTTTTCTTTAATAATTGGCTTTTGCTGAACGATCGGCTGCTCTTTCTTAACTGGCTGCTCTTTTACTGGTTGCTGATATTTTGGCTGTTCCTTTACTGGTTGCTGATATTTTGGCTGTTCTTTTACTGGTTGCTGATATTTTGGCTGCTCTTTTACTGGTTGTTGAAATTTCGGCTGTTCTTTTACTGGTTGCTGATATTTTGGCTGTTCTTTTACTGGTTGCTGATATTTTGGCTGTTCTTTAATGTTCGGTTTTTGCTGCTCTTTCATAGGTGCAGGCGGAGCCTGAGATGGTTGAATTTGGGATTCTTTCATTCCCGGTTGTATATTCGCGTTTGGATTAAGTGTTTCTTTTATTACAGCTCCGGATGTCCCTGGTATTTTAATTTTCATCCCCGGCATCATCATGTCCGGATTGCTCAATTGCGCGTTCACTTTTTTAAGTTGTTCAAAACTGACGCCGTATTTTTTGGCGAGCTTCCAAAGTGTATCGCCTTTTTGGACTATATGAATTTTCACGCTGTTAACCCCTCCTGTGCATATGTCCATATATACTATGATGTAGTGGGTGAATTGCTATTATTTTTATCATGAAAACTTATGCTTGAAAAAGGGCTTTTATGATTGGATCAATGATTTAAGGACGGAGATCGTACTTTTTCTGAGTGGAAATAAGTTACAAAACCTTCCTTAATAAGAAAAATCAATCACTTTGATCTTTCTTCATTTCTAGGAGGTATTCAAATTGATTCAGTGCAGAAAGAATATAAAATTTAAACCATTGCATTCCAAGAAAAGAGGGGCAATGGTTTTTTTAATGAGGAATTCATCATGAATGAAGTGCTTCCTTCAACCTCCTGTCTAAACTATTGAAGATCCGGGTATAAGAAAGTAAATAACCTAAAGCTATGTCTTCAAGTACTAGGCAGCTTGAATTCCCCTGATTCGGGCAATGGCGGCAATTATGTGGAAACGGATGAAGAAAAGGAGCTTGCACAGTTTGTATCGGTCGTCCTTGCAGATACGGAGCTGGTCAGGACAGAGGAATTTCGTAGAAATGACCTGGAATATAAGGAACCAACTCTTGTCCTGTACTCAGGCAGTGTCGAATCGGCATGCGGGATGGCAGGCTCTTCCGTGGGGCCCTTTTATTGTCCAGGTGACATGTAACTATACATTGATTTCAGCTTTTATCAAGAGTTAAGAGAAGAATTCCAGGCACCCGGGGATTTCGCAATGGCCTATGTCATTGCCCATTAAGTCGGTCATCACGTTCAGACACTTTTGGGGACAACGGAAAAAAAGGACATGCCTGATCGTTCAAAGGTTAGTGAGAACGAATATAATAAGTATTCTGTCCGCCTTGAATTACAAGTCGACTATTTGGCTAGAGTTTTTGCACATCATGTCCAGGGTGAGAATTTGCATGAAGAATGCGATGTTGAGGAGGCATTGCATGCGGCCAGTGGTGTCGGTGATGACCGTATTCAAAAAAAGGCACAGGGCTACGTGGTTACCGACAGCTTCACGCACGGTACCTCTGAACAAAGAAAACGTTGGTTCAATAAAGGTTTTAAATCCGGGAATATGAATGAGGGTAATACTTTTAATGCAAGTAATCTTTAAGTACTTAATAACATTCATAACTGTTTTGATTGTACATAAAAAGGGGGTCTTCGGGACCCCCTTTTCTTTTTCCCAAAAATGCCTTTAAATGTTACGTCGTTTGAGTGATCTCAGACCCGTTCCAGCATTCGGTTTAAAGCTAGGATGGCATTATCCGCAATGCTTTTTTCCACTTTTATCGGATTAATGATGGTACCTTCCTCAATTGATTCAAGCGCCCAAAGCAGATGAGGCAGATCAATCCGGTTCATCGTTAGGCATGGGCACATGTTCGGATTTAAAGAGATGATGTTCTTGTCAGGATTATTGGCGATAAGTCGCTTGACAAGGTTCATCTCCGTACCGATTGCCCAAGAACTGCCTGGTTCAGACTTTTCGATCATATTTATGATGTATGATGTCGAACCCGCATAATCTGACATGGCGACTACCTCACGGCGACATTCGGGATGAACGATGATATTCATGGACGGCTGCTCCGCTCGAAGTGTTTCAATATTCGCGGTTGTGAAATTTTCATGGACCGAACAATGTCCTTTCCAAAGAAGTACCTTCAGATTTTCGAGTTCCCCTTCATAAATCAATTCGTTCTTATGAGGATCCCAAACAGCCATTTCATTCAATGGAATGCCCAGATCAAAGGCTGTATTCCTCCCAAGATGCTGATCAGGAAGAAAAAGGATGCGTTCTTTTTGCGAGAGGGCCCACGAGACCATCTCTTGTGCATTGGAAGAAGTCACCGTCGCCCCGCCATTTTTCCCTACAAAGGCTTTGATGGCCGCGGTCGAATTAACATACGTAAGAGGAAGAATCGTATCTCCAAACAAATCCTGAAGTTTTGTCCAGGCCTGTTCCGTTTGTTCAATATTCGCCATATCTGCCATGGAACAGCCTGCACGCATATCAGGCAGGATAACCGTCTGCCCTTCTGTTGTCAAAATATCGGCTGTTTCAGCCATGAAATGCACGCCGCAAAACACGATATAATCCGCTTCGCGATTTTGCGCGGAAAGCTGAGCCAATTGAAGTGAATCTCCTGTTACATCCGAAAATTGAATGACTTCCTCACGTTGATAATGATGACCTGGTATATAAAGACGGTTCCCCAGTCGTTTCTTAATGTCCTGGACCTGATTCTCCATCTCTTCCGTTGTCATCATTTTATACTTTTCAGGCAATACATTACCTGCAGTGCTAGCCATCTCCAATATGTTCATTTCATTATCCCCTCACGTTCTTTGACCTTTGCGCTAATATCAAGTGCCCTGACACTATGCGTCAAGCTGCCCAACGAAATATAATCAACCCCTGTTTCCCTATATGAAGCTAGATTGTCTAAATGGATTCCTCCAGAGGCTTCAGTCATGATGTGGGCGGGAACCAATTTGATCAGTTGCTTGATTTCTTCGGGACTCCGATTATCGAACATGATGATATCCGCGCCAGCTTCCACTGCTTCCAGCACTTGTTCAGCTGACTCCGTTTCCACTTCCACTTTAGTGGTATGTCCCAGTTTGGATTTGACCGTGTGAACCGCTTTCGTTATAGAACCCGCGAAAGATATATGGTTGTCCTTTATCATGACTGCATCATATAAACCATATCGGTGATTGAATGCACCGCCAGTACGGACTGCATATTTTTCAAGCATCCGCAGTCCCGGTGTAGTTTTCCTCGTATCACAAGCTCTCGTCTTCGTTCCCGCTAAAATCATCGTAGCTTTATGAGCCTGTGTCGCAATGCCGGACATACGCTGCACTAAATTCAGAACGACCCGTTCCCCTTTTAAAAGCGAAGCCATATCACCGGTCATTTTTGCAAGCTGTTGTCCTGCTTCAAAAACCTCACCATCCAGAACTTGCAGGGAAACGTCGATTTGCTCATCCAACAATGCAAATCCCGTCTTGATGACGTCACCTCCACTAAAAACCCCACCTTCTTTTGCAATGAAGGTCAAAGTCCCTTGTTCACCTTGATCAAAAATCGTATCACTCGTTACATCGCATTCCCCTATATCTTCCATTAAAAATTGTTGCAGCATCTGCTTAAGCTTCAATATGTTCATATAGTCGTCTCCCTTTCACTCGGTTTTTCACATCCGTGCAAGCAAGGATAACCGAATCTTCCAGCCATTGCCCGTCATCCTCGCAAGGATAGTCACTGCGGAAATGACCGCCCCTGCTTTCCGTTCTGGTCAATGCGGATTCGGCAATCAGCCACGCCACGATCATGGCATTGATTATCTTTATTTCTTTAATCGATAATTCCGTTACTTCCATCTGCAGCAATTTCTCCATATTAAATGTCTCTAGAAAATCCTTCAGTCGAGCTAAACCTGCTTCATTTCGAACGATTCCTGCTTCGTTCATTAATTTTTCCTGCAATGCTTCGAAATCAGGCAAAGAGAGAAAATGGCAGGAATCCTTGGACTGCTCTTTTTCTTCCGGTATCGACCTTGCCGGCAATTTAGCAAGCAAATGACCAAGCGAATTTCCAAAAACCAGCCCTTCTAGAAGGGAATTGCTTGCCAATCGGTTCGCTCCATGTACACCGGTGCATGCCACTTCACCAACTGCATACAAGGAGGGGACAGAGGTTTGCCCCCATTCATTCACTTCAATTCCCCCCATTAGAAAATGGTTACCGGGTGCAACCGGAATTTTCCCGAATTGAAGGTCCAGCCCACTCTTTTCACATAATGAGCTCACTGTCGGAAAACGCTTTTTAAAATCCTTAATCATCGAAATATCCAAAAATACCTTTTCACCGCGCTGTAAATAAGAAAAAATCGTTTGAGCCACAATATGTCTTGGTGCGAGATCTTTCAGACTATGGACACCCTCCATGATCGGCCTTCCCCGTTCAGTCACTAATATTGCACCATCCCCGCGCACCGCTTCTGAAACCAGTCCCTCCGCTTTACCATTTATAAAAAGCAGCGTCGGATGAAACTGTATGAATTCCATGTCTCGAACTTTTGCCCCGACCTTGAATGCAAGTGCGATTCCATCGCCTGAAACCGTTTGTGAATTTGAATTGAAATGGTATAGGGAACCACATCCGCCTGTTGCCAAAACCGTTTGTTCTGCATGATAGATTACAAGTTCCCCTGCCTTATCAAGAGTTTTGACGCCAATGCAAGAATCATCTTTTCCGATGATCAACTCCACGGCAGTTGTATTCTCCATCACAGTAATCGTTGAGTTTTTCAAACACGCTATAAGATGTTCCATGATGTATTTTCCTGTAGCATCGCCGTGACTATGAAGGATTCTTCTTTCGCTGTGAGCGCCCTCCATGCCAAGCATGAGTGTGCCGTCATCATCATGGTCAAATTGCATACCGGATTGAATAAGTTCAGCTATAACCAAAGGCGCCTCTTCGACGAGCTTTTCGACTGCCTTCACCTTGTTATATCGCTGACCAGCCGCCAGCGTATCTTTTTTATGTAAAGATACTCTGTCACGATCAGATATTGCAGCAGCAATCCCGCCTTGCGCCAAATATGAATTACTATGACGGATATTTGATTTTGTGATGAGTATCACATGCTTATGTTCACTTGCTTCCAATGCCGTTTTCAAGGCAGCAATCCCGCTGCCTATCACGATGATTTCCGCTTTTACCATTATTTCATTCCTCCTGTTTACGACAGGTGTCTTGACAACTATATTTACATATTATTAAACTATTATCAAGAGTTTTTTAAGATTAAAGGATGGATGTGATTTCTTGATTTATTTGGATTATGCGGCTACAACTCCGATTGATGAGGAGGCCCTCGACGTATTCAGCCAAGCATCCCGGAAGTTTTTCGGGAATGCGAGCAGTTTGCATGATATTGGCTCTGAAGCGGCACGTTTATTGGATATGTCACGGCAACAACTCGCAGAAATGCTGAACATAAAAAAGGAAGGAATCATCTTTACGAGCGGTGGTTCGGAAAGCAACATGCTTGCCATCGATACATTCATCGCTTCAAAACCATCCTGGCAGAACCACTTGATTGTAAGTAGAACGGAGCATGCGTCGATTGCCAATTATGTCGCAAAGCTTGAACATATTGGCTTTGAGGTTACATATTTACGGCATTTGGATGATGGCCGTATTGATATGGAACATCTGCAGGTATGTCTCTCGGAGAAAACATGCTTGGTCATTGTCCAACATGTCAATTCGGAAATCGGGGTCATTCAACCCATTGAGCATATAAGTAAAATCGTTCGAAAACACCAGGCTTTTTTGCACGTGGATTGCGTCCAATCATTTGCTAAATTGCCGCTAGAAAAGATATCTGCCTTATGTGATGGATTATCCATTTCCAGTCATAAAGTTTATGGTCCAAAAGGGACTGGAGCCGTCATTTTCCCGGCCATCCATCAGTTGAAGTCTTCGGTACCGAATATCACTCATGAATATGGTTTCCGACCAGGGACAGTGGACGTCCCCGGTATAGCTTCCTTCATGACCGCTGCAAAGAAATTAGGGGATAACATGGAAGCTGAACATAAACGGATTACCACGCTTAGGATGCAATTGATTCAACGTCTTTTGGAAAGGAAAGTAGATTTTCAAATCATCGAGGGAAAAAGCCAGCAATTGCCTCACATTCTGGCCCTGGCCTTCACTGGATTGCAAGGACAGTACATCATGCTCGAATTAAACCAGAAAGGATTCGCGGTTTCGACGGGAAGTGCTTGTCAAATCGGTAAACAGGATCCTTCAAAAACCATGATGGCCATTGGGAAAAGCGAAGAAGAAGCCCATCAATTCGTCCGATTTTCCTTTGGTAAATACACGACGGCCGATGACGTTCACAAATTGGCAGACTGCCTTGCAGGAGTGGCTGTCATTCGATAAAACCTTCCACTCTGTGGTAGAATGTTTGTAAATAAAGAGGTGAATGATTATGGAAAAAAAGAAATTACTCGGGGAAGAAAGACGGACGAAACTCTTACATATATTGCAAAAAAGTGCGCATCCAGTAACTGGAAGCGAACTTTCGCAGATAACGAATGTAAGCCGGCAGGTTATCGTTGGTGACATAACGCTCCTGAAAGCGCGGAATGAACCGATCATTGCCACGAGCCAAGGCTATATGTACTTACAAACGGGGGGCACTCAAAAGCCGGAAAGGACCATCGCTTGCCAGCACGATCCTTCCCGGACCCAGGAAGAGCTATATATACTCGTCGATATTGGTATCACGGTAAAAGATGTCAAAATCGAACACCCCGTGTACGGTGACCTGACTGCATCGATCATGGTAAGCAGCCGTAAGGAAGTCCAGCAATTCCTCTCTAGGGTGACAGCAACGAACGCTTCTTTTTTATCGGAACTAACGAGTGGCATCCATCTCCATACACTGAGCGCATCTTCTGAAGAACTGCTTGACGAAGCGGAGGGTGCACTTAGGGATGCAGGCATTTTAGTCGACTGAATTAACGAAAAACCCTCAAAAGCCTAAATTTTGAGGTTTTTTTTATTGGCCTTATGCTCACTCATCATTGGAATTGCTATCATTTGAGCTGTCATCCCCGGAGTTTTCTTCGTTACTTCTCAACTGCCCTATAAGACTGATGACGGAGCCGACCGCCTGAATCCAGCCTCCCATCACTTGAATCAATTCAGCATCAGATGGCTTCTCTTCCAAATCAGGATATTGATATTTTTGTAGTTCCTGCTCCTCCTTCTCTTGTTCTTCTTGCTCTTGATTCTTTTCTTGGTCTTTATCTTGAACACTATTTTTAAGTTCGGCAATTCCACCTATCGCTTGCATCGAATTCCCAATCGCCTGCAACAAATTTCCCGTAGCATTGAAGGCCTGCTCCGGTTCATCCGGATTTTCGAATGCCCCCGCCAAAGCGGTACCTCCGCCCAACGCTTGAATCAGATTGCCTTTAATGATCAATTCCTGTTTGGTTACTTCATCGAAATTAATGACTAATCCTAAGATAACCGTCGAATTCCCGATCGCCTGTAATATATTACCGAATTTATCCAGTGACCAGGTTTCTTCTGCGTCCGCCAATAGGGCATTTCCTGTTGCTTGAAGTTCATTTCCAATCAAGTCCAATTTTTCACGAAATTCTTCGTTCAAGACTTTGGATGGTGTACCCGCAACAGCAGAAATGACAGTTCCTATCGCTTGAGTCCAAGAACCGAAAGTTTCTTTGAATTGACTATCCATCTCTGCTGACCACCGCCCTCTCTCTGCAATTTTGATTTTAAAAAAGGTGCATCCACTGATGTATGTATTTCTGTTCCTATTTCCACAGGTGGCCTACCGGGATTTACTCATTGTATTTGCGTTCATCACAATCGGTGTTTGTTTTCCATCCAGAATCATGTGCTCTTTTTATAATGAATAACTTTCTCCCATCATCCTCAAAATCAAAAAATGAATTATTCCTTCCTGCCCTTTACCTGCCTATTTCAATATTCATAAAATGACAGCCAATCGTTTTAGGAACTTGTACAAGGTAAATATAAACCACACAAAAAATGCCCCGGAAATACTTCCGGGGCACCCTTCTTATTCATTGTATAAAACTCGGCTGAGGTTCAAAAATGATAAATCATCGTTGCGGTACTCCTATTTGGACTTTAAAGCATGAATAGCTTCCCATGACCGAAACCGTACATCCAAGAGCCTCTAGCTCAGAAATAGCGCCTGGGATGAGAACTTCGTCAAGGGCCATTTCAATGTCGATGATGAAGAAGTAATTGCCTAAACCCGTTTTCATTGGTCTTGATTCAATCTTGGAAAGATTAAGCTTCCTCCAAGCAAAAGCGGAAAGGACTTGATGCAGCTGCCCTGAGCGGTCGGCAGGAAGCTGAATCATCAAGGTCGTTTTCTTGTCCCCTTCAACGGTCAAGTGCCCCTCATAGTCAACTTCACTATTGGATACGACGACAAACTTGGTATGATTATGATCATAATCATGTATATTTTGTTTTATGATCGTCAAACCATACTCCGCTGCAGCCATATCATTTGCAATCGCAGCAATATGGATATCGGAGTTCTCCATCACCATCTTTGCAGCAGCAGCAGTGGACGTGACATACTCATATGGAATGCCCTTTAGTTCTTTATGTAGGAATTTGCGGCATTGAGCGATGGCGTGCGAATGTGAATAAACCATATCCGGTTTGAAACCAGGATATGCATGGTCCGGATGCACCATATAATGCTGTTGGATTGGAATCGTCACTTCGCCTTTAATCGGTAATGTGACTTCATGGACTAGGTAATCCATCGTTATATTTACCGATCCCTCCAATGCATTCTCGATCGGGACGAGCGCATGATTGGCTTCCCCGTCACGGACAGCATCAAGGCAGTCTGGAATCGTGTTCATCGGTATTTTTATATCATTAGGAAATAGTCGCGATACAGCTAAATCCGTGAACGTTGCTTTTGGTCCAAGAAATGCAATTTTTGATGTCATATTATAATCTCCTTTTCACGGAAAATCTACTGTTTATGTTATGTCATTTTCTGATTTTTTACAATAGTAAATCGTTAAATCGTCCACTAATAAAAAACTGGTAGACAAACCGATAATAATGAAGTTTTTCTACAACTTTTTTATGCTTTTAAAATATGACCGTTGATTGGAACGTAGGGCACTCTCTTTCCGCGGGTGGTCCACCCTCGGCGTCTTTGCGCATGCGGGGTCTCCCTTGGACGCACTTTTCCCGCAGGAGTCTCGTACACCCATTCCAATAAACTTTCTTTTAACATTTAGATGGAACCTCATTTGTCTACGAACTGTTTTGAATTTGAACGTTGATTTCCGCTCCAGGCACTCACTTTCCGAGGGCGGTCCGCCCTCGGCGCCCTGCGCCTGCGGGTTCTCCCTTGGACGAGTATTCCCGCAGTAGTCTCGAACACCCGCTCCACTCAACTTTGCTTCATTCAGATAGACACTCCTTTTGCCTACAGTCTTTTTTGTTTTAGCGACGCATTAAAGATACTGACCTGTTTGAACATATTTTCTATCGCATATAAAAGACTGCTACGGAGAAAAAGCTAATCAACCCAAAATACATTTTCGTTGAGTCCACACCTATGAAAGCTAATGCGAATATGCACAAATTTGAAAAGAAAATTGTTTAGAAAGAAAAGTGCCTACTAAGAACATCTCCAAAAAGAGTGCAACCAGACCGTGTAGACTGCGAAAGAAAGCCAATATCTCCAGAATTTCGATATGTAAGAAGTGAAATAAATTAAATAAAGTACAACCGATCCAGAGGTACTGCGCCAAAGACGAACATACAAAACAATATGCTTATTCATTCCATGCTGCCTCAGATCAACCAGTTTTGTAGTAGGATGATTGTGACCTCAGATAACGCAATTAAATCCAATAAAAAATCAAAAAGGTTTCGGAAGGGAAACCAATCCGAAACCTTTTTGTATACAAACTGAGAGCCTGTACATGTGAAATGTACAGGCTCTTTTTTCATGCGCCGTTCCCAATGATTTCGACCTTTTCGACGAACTCCATTTTACGCAGTTTTGTAAGCAGATCATCAATATCCATCGTTATCCCACCCGTATTTAGAGAAAGGGTAACATTGGCACGTCCCTGCAGGGGAATCGTTTGATGAATCGTCATGATATTGCAGCCTGAAGAGGCGACGAGCCGTAAAAGCTCAGACAGAGTACCAGAACGATCTTCGAGATAGAAGAACAGGGTAATCAGCTTTTCCTTAACAACGGTATGAAACGGAAAAACCGTGTCCCGGTACTTGTAAAAAGCACTCCTGCTTAGGTCCACTCGCTTTACCGCTTCCCAAACTGATTCCGCTTTTCCCCGTTCAATCATTTCTTTTGCATCAAGCGTCTTTTTCATCGCTTCGGGAAGGACATCCTCTCGAACGAGGAAAAATTTCTGATCGGACTTATTCAAACTCCGCACGCCTCCTTTTGCCTGCATTCATGTGTATCTAATCAATCAACAAATTCAAATTCATATTCAAGGATACGGACGATATCGCCATTAGTCGCACCTTTTTGGCGAAGGCCTTCGTCGACTCCGAATGAACGAAGCTGTCTAGCGAAACGACGGATGGACTCATCACGGGTGAAGTCAGTCATTTTGAATAGACGCTCGATCTTGAATCCTGATACGGCAAAGCTGCCATCGGATTCGCGTTCAATGTTAAATTCATCCGACTGTGATGTATGTTTATACAATACACGGTGAATTCCCGTATTCTCTTCTTCATGATCAAGAGGGAACTCAGGTGTTTCTTCGATTTTATCAGCAATTGCATAAAGAAGCTCACGGATTCCGTCACGCGTTACGGCAGAAATCGGGAAAACCGGATAGTCTTCTTCAAGCTTTTCTTTGAATGCAGCTAAATTATCTGCTGAGTCCGGCATATCCATTTTACTTGCTACAATGATTTGCGGACGTTCAGTCAAGCGCAGGTTATACTCTTCTAACTCTTTATTGATTGTTTGGTAGTCTTCATATGGATCCCTGCCTTCAAGACCCGACATATCGATTACATGAACGATTACTCTTGTTCTTTCAATATGGCGCAGGAATTGATGTCCAAGCCCCACTCCTTCAGAAGCACCTTCGATCAGACCCGGCAAATCCGCCATGACGAAGCTGCGGTGATCTTCCGTTTCCACCATTCCGAGGTTTGGGACGATCGTTGTAAAATGGTATTCGGCAATTTTAGGTCTTGCTGCCGATACGACAGAAAGTAATGTGGATTTCCCTACACTTGGGAAACCAACCAAACCTACATCAGCCAACAGTTTCAGCTCCATGATTATATCGCGTTCTTGGCCCGGTTCGCCGTTTTCCGCGATTTCAGGAGCAGGATTGGCAGGTGTGGCAAACCGAGAATTCCCCCGGCCTCCGCGTCCGCCTTTGGCGATGATGGCGCGCTGCCCGTGCTCAACCAAATCAGCAATGACTTCCTTCGTTTTTTCATCAATGACAACCGTGCCTGGCGGAACTTTGATGACCATATCCTTTGCAGCCGCACCATGCATGTTTTTGGACATGCCATGTTCTCCGCGAGGTGCCTTAAAGTGACGTTGATAACGGAAATCCATTAACGTACGCAATCCTTCTTCCACTTCAAAAACGACATTGGCCCCGTTACCGCCATCTCCGCCGGCAGGTCCGCCTTTTGGTATGAATTTCTCACGACGATAAGCAACTATCCCGTTACCACCGTCTCCGCCTTTTATATAGACTTTCGTTTGATCGACAAACATGCTATCACTTCCTTGTTTTCTGCAAGTCTTTTCTTGCTGTATACTTCTCTAAAACTTAATATCCATCTTAAAAAATATTTCATTCTCATTACATTCGCGGATTTCGATTGATTGCTCGACTGTTAATGCACCTTCCAAAAACTCCATCACGGCCGATAGATCAAT
Source organism: Peribacillus sp. NPDC060253 (assembly GCF_042727425.1). NCBI lineage: Bacteria > Bacillati > Bacillota > Bacilli > Caryophanales > Bacillaceae > Peribacillus > Peribacillus sp. NPDC060253. Next base: position 49,106 of record NZ_JBHXAS010000004.1, on the reverse strand, counting down.
GAATCTGCCTTGCATTTGAAATGAACAATGCATATCGCTCACTTCTTTTTTACACATAGAAACAGCTAGTATATTTTCAAAAGACGGGTCCAGATTCTTATCCAAAATTTCGAAGTAATCGTTCGTCCAGCGATGCATCAGCTCGTCCATCTCAGCAGAGCCTTCAAACACATCAATGATTTCATATTCGCAATAAAATGATCCATTATTCCAATTCGAGGTCAACAACATCTCGGTGAACTTCGGTAAATTCAAACTGGAGAGGCGTGCTTCATTCTGGGTTTCAATAATGATTTCATCAATGATGCCCTTGACTCGATCAATTCTGTTTAGCTCCAGATTCCCTTTGATGATTTGAATTTTATTTAGCCAGTCATGCCTGGTTTGACGTAGAGTTTCAATAGTCGTCCAATTTTTATCCATTATTAACACCTTCAATTATGATAAAGAAACTTTTTTCCGCTCTATCATGTTGAATACTTCCATTTGTACAGTATATCAAAAAAACAACAAACAGGAAATGAAGCTCTATTCACATGCCTTCATATGAATGCCCCCGTCCAAAAAATACAGCCACACACCCTGAGTTCTTTGGACGATGGTAGAGCCATTTGAACTAAAAAAGAGAATGGGCCTTATTTATGCACCAATTGGAGATATTATAGTTGAATTGGAATGTCTATTTGGTTAACCAAATGGGATGGTAGAGTACCTGGATTTCCCCCTGAAAGTATAAGAAAGCCCGCCGATTGGCGAGCCTTTTGTAAGTCAGAGGTTGTTTCCTTATACTAATGACTAAAGTCTCCTGCAAAATGCTGGTTATTTATCGTTTCTATAGTATAAATAAAGGGCCGGACCCCTTCTTCACTATATAGCCTACCATTATTAATAATGACGCGGTATATAGTGTCTTGTAGAAGGAATCAGACCCTTTTGAGTCAGCCTCTGTTCAAAGATGCCAATTATGCTTCTTGTGCAACTGGATATACGCTTACTTTTTTACGGTCACGTCCGAAACGTTCGAATTTAACAACACCGTCTACTTTTGCAAATAGAGTATCGTCTCCACCACGGCCTACGTTCTCACCAGGATAGATTTTTGTTCCGCGTTGACGGTAAAGAATAGAACCACCAGAAACGAATTGACCATCTGCACGTTTAGCGCCAAGACGCTTAGATTGAGAGTCACGTCCGTTCTTTGTAGAACCTACTCCTTTTTTCGAAGCGAAGAACTGAAGATTTAATCTTAACATTTGTTCCACCTCCTATTGGTTGAGGATAATTTTCATGTATTTACCATAATCACGTTCGATAGTTTGCAGCGATATGAGCATACTGTTCAAGAGCAGCTGCACCTTTTCTTCGGATTCCGGTGAAAGATTCCCCGGAATGACGCAGCGAAGATAGCCGCCCTCTCTCCCTTGCTCAATCTCAGGCTCTACATCCGTTAAGGACATAATCGCATTGACTGACCCGAAGGAAACAGCCGATACACCTGCACAAACGATATCTGAACCTTTTTTAGCAAAATTAGCATGTCCGCTTAAGGTGAACGAAGTAATCCGTTCCTGCGGAGCATCAAAGACAACTTTAATCATCTAGAATCAGCCCTTACGCGTTGATTGCTTCGATAACAACTTTTGTGTATGGTTGACGATGACCTTGTTTTTTACGATTGTTTTTCTTCGCTTTGTATTTGAAAACAGTGATTTTCTTTTGCTTACCTTGTTTCTCGACAGTACCTGTTACAGTAGCGCCTTCCACTAGTGGAGCACCGACTTTCACGTCTTCGCCACCTACGAATAAAACTTTGTCAAATGTAACAGTTTCGCCTGCTTCTGCGTTTAATTTTTCAATGTAAACCGCTTCGCCAGCTGCTACTTTAATTTGTTTACCGCCAGTTTCGATAATTGCGTACATACTTGCACCTCCTTAAATGTCTCAGACTCGCCAATCACAGGCGTCTTGTCAAAAAGACAAAAGCTTAAGACCTGTTGTTGAGCGGTTGTAGCACGGGTGCTACAAACATAACATTAAAATCCTATCATGAAACCGGAAGAGCTGTCAATATATTTGTAAGAATTCTCGTCCATCACTTGAAAGCTCGCTCGATTTCCTGAATGCTCCCGAAGCGCTTAATAGAATACGTATTAATAGAACCGGAGACAAATGAAAGAAATAATTTTTTAGAAATCAATTCTTCCAATGTCGGCCTATATGATTCCTTTTCACCCAGCAACACATCGGCCACCGCTTCACTGACTTCCACCCATACCGCTTCATCATCCGTCTTCCGGTGTTCGAGCAGGTCACGTTCCAACCGGAAGGCCACCGTTTCAGGGCTCTCGATTTTACCGCTTCCACTGCACACTGGGCAAGGTACCGTCATCATTTCACCTATTGACGGAGACGTTCTCTTTCTCGTCACTTGTAAAATGCCCAGTTCCGTAAAGCCGATGACCTGGACCCTCTTCTCATCCCTAGCTGATTCCTTTTTGACGATGTCGATGATTTCTTGCTCATGTCGTGATTGATCCATATTAATGAAATCGATCAAGATGATTCCGCTAATATTCCTTAATCTCAATTGACGGACGGCCTCTTTCGCTGCTGCCTGATTCACCGCAAATAAGGTTTCTTCCTTTGCCACTTTTCCGGTGAACTTACCTGAATTGACATCGATTACGGTGAAAGCTTCCGTTTCTTCAAAAATTAAATAACCGCCATTATCAAGCCAGACGATTTTCTTATTCATTTTCTCCACTTGCGCTTCCACATTCCATTCGGAAAAAATATTCCTCGTACCCGATATATGGGATATTTCCCACTCCTTGCGGTTTTCCTCCTGCCATTTTTTCAACTCTTGGTAAACCGCGAAATCATCGATGGCAAGCTCGCCGGAAGGCGTTCCCGACATTTCGGATTTGATCATGTCCAGGTACATGTCCCTCTCATAGAGAAGCGTTGGAGCTTTTAGAGATGCTGCCTTACGTTCAATTCCTTTAAAAAGCTCTCGCAATGAAGTTAGCCTATCAAGGAAGATCGCTTCATTTTCGTTCTCCATCGATGTGCGGACAATCAATCCCTCATCAGCCTTTTTGTATTGTAAGGCTGTTTCCCGCCACTGCTTATGCAGTGCATCGTTATTAAATTTCTTTGAAACGCCAACATAATCTATTCCATGTATGTATACGAGGGAATCTGTAGAAAACTCGATTAGCCCCGTCAATTTAGCTCCTTTTGTGCCTGTTTCATCCCGTGTCACCTGAACCAGCAGCTTTTCTCCTTGGCGGACATATTGACCGATGGGTGCTTTCCCATCCGTTTTTTTTGCCTGCTGGAAAGAGGGAATCTCGTCTCGATGCAAAAAACCATTCTTCTCTGCACCATAATCAATGAAGACGGCATCCATACCCGGTAACACCTTCGTCACTTTCCCTAGATAAATATTACCGACCTTACTGCGCTGATGAGGCGGCAAGATTTCAAGCTTACGTAACACATCATTCTCCAGTACGGCCACTCTTTTTTCGCGTGAAGCTAGGTTCGCGATCATCTTTTTCATCAAAAAAAATCCTCTCCTCAATTTGAAGAAAGGATAACATATTTAATAAGAATATAATAGGTCACCAATTTTCCCGTCCGTCATTTTCTCAGAAAAATAGGCATGAAGGATCTCCGTTTCATCCAACGAGCCGCTTTCTTTCCCGTTTTTCATGATGATGACAGGGTGTTTGCATCCGCGTTGGAACAGTTCAAGCACTTTATAAATCGGTTCTTGTGAATCCACCAAGATCGGCTTTAGTTTTGCTAAATCATTCGTATGCCCGTAATGGCGCTGCAAAAGAAAGCGAATAAACGCATAATACCTTTGTCGCCATTCCATGACGAGTGAGAGACAGATGAACAAGATGATGAGCCAAATATTCAAATTGAGCGGATCAAGAATGAGCCAGGTCAAAAAAGCCAGGAAAGCGAAGGCTGCAGAAAAATGAAGTGTATGTTTCTGCGCCTCAAGAAAGGTGCAGTATAGAGAAATTCCAATGAATAGTAGCCGTCCCCCGTCCAATGGCCAAATTGGCAGCAAATTAAAAACAAGCAGCATAAGATTCATATACAAAAAGGGCTGATACAGCTCATAGGAAATAATAGAAAAGAAATAGAGCAAAAAAGCAGCACCGATGAGCCAAACATGTTGAAGCGGACCGGCAAGCACCACAGCCAAATCCTCCTTCAAACTTTTATTTCCATACTCCTCCGTCTCGACAGCCCCTCCAAAAGGAAGCAGCTGAATGGACTTTATCCGCCATTTGAAGTGCTGGGCACAGACGGCATGCCCCATCTCATGAATGAAGACGATGAGCAGCAGCATCATCACTTCAATGAAATGTGCAGTGAGTATGGCGATGCCAATGACGAACCACAGTGTCGGGTGCACCCTGATTTTCAACAGTAATTCCCCATATTTATTCAAAGGAAATCACCTTTTTAGGATCGACGAACGCGTCATTTTCTTTGATCGCTAAATAAAATCTGCCCTTAGATCCATCTTCACTTACTGTAACCTGTCCGACTTCATTTCCCTTTTTAACGAACTCATATAGTTTCACATCTATCTTTTCCAGCTGTCCATACCAGGATTCACTTTTATTGGCGTGCTGAATGACGACGGTCTTTCCAATCCCCTCCTTTTCACCGGCAAAAATGACCACCCCTTCATTGATGGCTTCTACCTTGGAGCCTTTGCTCGTTTCCAAGATGATCCCTTCACCGTTCGTCTCGAAGGTTTGGGTAATCTTCGCAGAGGCAGGCATCGCATAGCCATCACCCGAGTCAACTGTTTCCGTGTCAGCTTTATTCGGTAAAAAAGCGATCGGTTTACCGAACGCACTTTCGTACCAATTGGAGATTGAAGCGAACTGAAATTCCTTGTTCATGTTTTCCGTGACAAAACTTCTGGCAGGGTCCAGCCGCACCGAAGGGTGTTTAAACATCACAGCGATAATCAGGAAAAGACATACACTTGCAAGAATTTTAAAGAAAAAATTTTCTTTCTTGAAGAGCGGATGATCTTTCTCGGAATACCCGTTAAATGAATCAACACCATATGGTTCCTCATTGTTGATCTCCGTCCAGCTGCTGCTTCCTGCTGGATTATCATTGAACTTACGTCTCTTGGCGATACGATTGCGGATATCTTTCCTGCGATCATCCATAAAGAATCCCCCCTGCTCATGTCAAAGCGCTATATTACAACGTATGAGCAACTTGTCCAGACTATGACCGAGAAAAGATTTTCTTTCTGCACATCTGAATTTAGAAAGTAAAAAAAATTTTTTCGAATGAAAAATCCATCGAAACTTATGGAATTCCAAGCTAATTGGGGCATCGTTTGGGAAAATCGAATAATTGAGGGAAAAATCCAATTGATATTGTTCCTCTGAATTTGTTATAATAAAGTGGTTTTAACATTATTGAGGGGGAACATTTTTTTATGTCAATCGAAATAGGCAGCAAAGTACAAGGTAAAGTAACAGGTATCACTAATTTTGGAGCATTCGTAGAATTACCAGGAGGCTCAACAGGTCTTGTGCATATCAGTGAGGTAGCAGATAGCTATGTAAAAGACGTCAATGACCATCTTAAAGTAGGCGACCAAATTGAAGTTAAAGTGATTAGTGAGAAAGACGGAAAAACTGCCTTGTCCATCAAAAAGGCTATAGATAGACCCGAAGGGCAAACCTCTTCTTATACCAAACGCCCACCACGCCAAGGGGATAGCCGTTCTAAAGATTTTCGTTCTAAAGGTAATTTCCAACCAAAGGAAAATTTCGAAGATAAAATGGTTCGCTTTTTAAAGACTAGTGAAGAAAATTTATCTACTCTTAAACGCAGCACCGAATCGAAACGCGGCGGCAGAGGCGGAAGACGCGGATAATCTGATGCAGTTTCAGCATATAGATAAGGCAGGCCACAACGATGGCTTGCCTTTTTTATTTTATATGGCATGAAAAAAAAGCGAGGGCATCATATGCTCTCGCTGCTAAAAATGGAAGATAGATTACCGCACGCTAAAGAATTTTTTTATTTTGGATATGAAACCTTTTGGTTCGCCGCCAATTGGAGTCAAGGGCACGGATTCACCAAGGATCCTCCGGGCAATGTTCCGATAGGCAAGTGAGACTCTATTGTCCGGATTATAGGCAATGGGTTCCTTTTTATTCGCTGCAACAATGACTTGATCATCGTCAGGAATGACGCCGATCAAATCAATTTTAAGAAAGTCTGTAACTCCATCGATATCCATTTCTTCATCTTCATGAAGTAAATGGCCGCGAATCCGGTTAATGATCAATTGAGGCGGTTCAATATGCTCTTCTTTTTCAAGCAGGCCAATAATTCGGTCTGCATCCCTTACAGCCGGTCTCTCTGCAGTCGTAACGATGATCGCCTTGTCAGCCCCAGCTATGGCATTCCTGAAGCCCTGTTCAATACCTGCAGGGCAGTCAATAAGGATATAATCATAGTCAGGTTTCATATCGCTTATGAGTTTCCTCATCTGCTCTTCATTCACCGCTGATTTATCACTGTTTTGTGGAGCTGGAAGCAAATAAAGCAAATCCTCGAAATGTTTATCTTTAATAAGCGCTTGATGTATCTTACAGCGCCCTTCGACTACATCGACCAAATCATAGATGATGCGATTTTCCAATCCCATGATTACATCCAAGTTCCGAAGACCAATATCCGTATCAATCAAGCAAACCTTCTTGCCTAGAAGAGCTAAAGATGTTCCTAAATTGGCGGAGGTGGTCGTTTTCCCGACACCACCCTTACCGGATGTTATAACTATTGCCTCTCCCACGATTAGAGACCCCCTTCTAATCTATTTAAATTAGGTCTATATTTCTTTAATACTTGCAGTTTCTCTATAATGATATTTTCTTCTTCATCCATGTAGGCACATTCCAAGTCATGTCCCCATTTCGTATACTGGTCAGGGGATAAATTCACTTGTCCAGCAATGCGCAGCTGGGCGGGCTTCATGACCGAGGCAGCAATTATGGCCTCATGGTTCCCTTTATATCCGGCATGGGCTATTCCCTTTAGCTGTCCCATGATATATATGTTGCCACCCGCACGAACCATTCCGTCGGGATTGACATCCCCAATTAGAAGTAAATCTCCAGGAACTTCAAAAACCTGTCCCGACCTTATCACCTTTGTAACGGTCGTCACTTGGTTTTCATCTTTCCAGCGTTTCGCTTCATCCCTTGTCAGGACATTAGAAATCATCTCATCAACGAAAAGTTTCTTCTTTTTATGGATGACTTCTTTAATCTTTTCTTTTTGTTTTTCATCTAGATAGCGGTTCCCTGTATGTACTTTAACGGAAATGGACGGGTCATTTTCTTGAAACTGATAGTTTGCCGACAGCTTCACTTCTAACTCTTTCAATAATTCGGAAAATGAGCAAGAATCATCGAGATGAAGCATAAACCCGTCTTTTGTTCCCTTAATCATGACATTTTGCTGAATTCTTTTATTCATGACGTTTGTTTCACCTCAATGAAATATAATTCGACACAGGAAAACAAATTTCCTTTTTCTACATACACGGAAAAAAGAAAATTCATTTCCGGCCTGCTTTCCGGACACAGGAACGTTAATCCGTTTCCCCCTGTAAATCAAGCTTTTCAATTATTCTCTTTAAAGGATAGCAACTGATGATAATGAATACGAGGTTCAATAATATCGTCGGTAACAATCTTCGTTCCATATATTCCCCAAATCCCATATCTGCAAATGAAAGGATGATATTCATCTGAAAAACAACAACCTCTAGAATGGCCGTGAAGAATAGCGCAGTTAGGACGGCAATCAATATATTATTTTGCAGGATTTTCATACATTTCGAAATCAGATAGGCAAGAAAAGGAAGCAGGAACATGTAAATCCCGAGTATTTCCGTATATACGACATCATAAGTCAACCCAAGAATCGCTCCATAAAGCATGCCCATTTTCCTCGAACCATACATGGTAAGGAAAAAAACGAAAATCATCATGAAATGCGGAACGACGATTTTATCGTCCCCAAATGCATCTCCAGCGAATAGCTGGGCGAAGATACTTTCAAAAACAAAAAAAACCAAGGCTATAAAAGAAAGGATGAAATGTTTCACTTAACTTCATCCTCCCCAACACTTTCTTTCGGTTCACCGTCAACTTCACGTTGAACGACCATAACATTATTAATATCATAAAAATCCGTCGAAGGTTCAATATAGGCAGTCTGGTTCAAGCCATATTGATCCACTTTGACATCAACCACTTTCCCGATCAGCAGACCTTTCGGGAAAATCCCTCCATAACCGGAAGTGATGACTAATGAATTTTTCTTTATCTTTTTATCATATGGAATGCGTTTCATTAGCAAAAGATTCTTTTTATCATCGAACCCTTCAATCAAGCCATATGCTTTATCATCACCTTGAACGATGGCAGAAACTCGGTTGGCTTTATCAATCGAACTTAAGAGTTGGACCGAAGCCGTGAAGTTCGTCACTGATTTAACCTTGCCGACTAACCCATTGGAAGTGATGACAGCCATATTTTTTTCTACCCCATTACGCTTTCCTTTATTGATCGTCAGCATTTCGTGCCAACGGTCAGGATTACGTCCAATGACCGTCGCCTGAGTAGGTGAATACTTCCGCAGGTCATCTTCTTTTTTGAGGTTATCGCGAAGGTCTTTATTTTCTTCTTTCAAATCTTGAACTTGGGTTTTCAATAGTACATATTCATCCAAGCGGGCTTTCAATTTTTTGTTTTCATCGTATGTATGTTGAAGGTCTTTTAAGTCCCCTACAAAACCTGTTATACCCGATACTGGCTTATTAAACACATTTCCGACCCAGCCTGTCGTATCTTTTAGGAATTGCTCCGGCCAAGTCAACTCTTCTCTCTCTCTTAATGAAAAACCGATCAATGCCACGAGAACGATAATACTAACGAGCAAGAGAAGGAGCTTTTTATTAAAAAACTGTGGCATGATTATTGCACCTCAATCTTAATATCTTTAATTCACATCTTAATATCTTAAATTTACACAATGGTCATGATTAAACTGAACAGCTACATTTTAATTTAATGGTTCGAACATAAAAAAACCGGCTCAAAATTGCAACCTTTTGTTGAGCCGGTCCTATTTGAGAAGTAATGCTTATCGTGAATCTCTTGATTTAGTCTTGAACAAATGAATGTGGTCCAATGCTTTTCCCGTTCCGATTGCAACACAATCAAGCGGATTTTCAGCGATGATCACCGGCATTTGCGTTTCTTCACTGATGACTTTGTCCAAATTGCGCAGCAAAGCACCTCCGCCTGTCAACACAATGCCTCTGTCCATGATGTCAGCGGCTAATTCAGGTGGTGTTTTTTCTAAAGTGTTTTTCACGGAATCAACAATCGCAGACACTGTATCGCTCAATGCTCTGGATATTTCTTCAGCGGTAATTTCGATCGTTTTTGGTAATCCAGTCAATAGATCGCGGCCGCGAATTTCCATGTTTTCAACGCCTTCCGTGTCACCAGCGGAACCAATTTCCATTTTAATCGCTTCAGCAGTACGCTCACCGATCATCAAATTGTAATTCTTACGAATGTATACGATAATGGCATCATCCATTTCGTCACCGGCAATTCGGATGGATTGGCTTGTAACGATTCCACCAAGGGAAATGATCGCCACTTCCGTTGTTCCTCCACCGATATCAACGACCATGCTGCCTGTAGGTTCCCAAACAGGAAGGTCTGCCCCGATCGCTGCTGCAAACGGTTCTTCGATAGGATATGCATCACGGGCACCAGCTTGTCTAGCTGCATCGATGACTGCACGTTGTTCAACTGCTGTAATTCCAGAAGGCACACAAATCATGACATATGGCTTGTTACCGAATACGCCTTTTTTTTGAGCTTCTTTCATATAATACTTCATCATGGTAGCCGTCGTTTCATAATCGGCAATTACCCCATCCTTCATCGGGCGAAGGGCAACCACGTTCCCAGGTGTACGGCCGATCATGTTTTTCGCATCATTTCCGACTGCAACGATTTGCTTTGTATCTGTTTGCACAGCGACAACTGATGGTTCACGTACTGCAATCCCTTTTCCTTTGACATACACAAGCGTATTAGCCGTTCCTAAATCAATCCCTATATCTCTAGCGCCAATTCCAAACATTATGGTATCTCCCTTTCGTAAACAAAAATGCCTTTTTTATAAGTTCAAATTATTTGTCGTTTTTTGACAATAAGAGTTTTGAAAAAGTTTCCTCTTTTAAAAATCATAAACAATATTATATCGTATCGTCAAAAATTTTGATAGTGTCATAAATAACCTTTTTCCTTCAAACTAATATATTTGTGCTCCCCGATAATGATATGGTCCAATACTTCAATCCCGATTATTTTACCACATTCGACTAATCTTTTCGTCACTTCAATATCTTCTCTGCTAGGAGAGGGGTCTCCGGAGGGGTGGTTATGAAGACAAATGATAGAGGCAGCGGACCTTTTGAAAGCTTCTTTAAAAACCTCACGTGGATGTACGATCGAGGCATTGAGGCTTCCTATGAAGACCGTAGTTTTTTGAAGAACTTGATTTTTCGTATTTAAATAAAGACAGACGAAATGTTCCTGTGACAAAAACCGCATTTCTTCCATGCAGTAATTGGCTCCATCTTCAGGAGATCGAATCACATAACGGTCTTGATCATTCAATTTGTTGATTCTCCGGCCAAGTTCGACAGATGCTAGAATATGAATCGCTTTCGCTTCACCAATTCCTTTAATCACGGTCAATTCTTCTACTGAGGCTTCTTTTAGCAGACGCAGTCCCTTGAAGGAATTGATGAGCCTGCCGGATAACTGAAGAACGGATTCTTCCTTTGATCCCGTCCTCAATAGCAGTGCAAGCAATTCTTGATTGGAGAGACTTTGCGGTCCGTCTTGCAGAAACCTTTCGCGCGGCCTCTCTTCTTTCGGGTAATCCCGTATTAACATTTTTTCACTCAATACATCCACCCTTCCTTAAGAAAGGGAGATGCCAAAGGAGAAATTCATTATCCCAAGTCTGCCTGCATTGCCTTTAGTTCACGTGCCAGTCTTGAAACAGGAAGCCCAACGACAGAGAAATAGTCCCCTTTGATTTGTTTGACAAGAAGCGATCCGTATCCTTGAATCCCATAACTGCCAGCTTTATCAAAAGGTTCCCCACTATCCAGATAACGTTCGATTTCAGCTTCTGGCAGCTCCCAAAATGTCACTTCGGTTTTTTCTGCGAACACTTTGCGATGCATGCCAAATAGGATGGCAACACCAGTGTAAACCTCATGTGTCCGTCCTGATAACATTTCCAGCATTCTTTTTCCATCTGCCCGGTTTATTGGCTTACCCAATATCTTTCCATCAAGGACAACAACTGTATCCGAGCCGATTACCCAGCTTTCCTGAAACTCTGCAAAGATGGCTGCCGCTTTACGGGAGGCCAGCTCTTTTACTGCATCATCCGGACACATGTTTTCATCAATACTTTCATCGACATTGGAATTCATGCTTTTAAAGGGGATTTGAAGTAATTGTAGAAGTTCTTTACGACGTGGTGATGAAGAAGCTAAAATCAATGGTTGCATAATTAAAAGGTCACCTTTCTTTACATAGGGAGATACATCTCTATCCTATCAAATTATGGTGCAATCCACAATTATTGTTTACTATGAATCGACAAAAGTCTGTAAGTATTTCCCGGAAAATAAAAAAGGTGTCACCTTTTTAGTTTATTGTTGGGGAGCTTGTCCTGTTAAATAGCTCCCCTTTTTCGATACTTAACTCAATATGTTTTGGTAATTCAATAAAAAATCAAGAAGACTTCCTTGAGCCTGCAAGAGCTTTTCTTCATTTTTTGAAGTCTCAAATTCGCTAATCGACTTTGCCGCAGCAGTTAGATCATCGTTCATTTTCGAAAACTCTGGAGATAATTTCCCCGCCTTCAACTCATCCATGTTTTTTTTCAGCGTTTCATCGTTCACCGTCGCTCCCTTCCCACGAAGCTTGGTTGCAGATATTTCTGCTAACGAAGCATATACCATCTTCATCTTGTCGAGGGTTGTCTCATCTGCTTGACTTTTCCCAGCCGCTTCAAAATTGATTTCCTTCCAATATACGTCTACATCATACGACTTTAAGTACAAGGCCAGATCCTTACTTGCAGCTAGACTCTCTGCTGAACCTAAGAATAAATAATAGCTGTCTTCCAATTTGAATATTTCAGCCGGAACCTGCTTTTCAATGACTTTCTTTTGTATTTGCCTCGCCGCATCTTCGCTGCTGAACACACCGCCCTGTACTAGGAACGTCTTCAGTTGGGCTCCTTGTACCTTCGATGCCGCTTTTTTATCCTCCTCAACAGGTTGCCCCGTTGGAATCGAGGTCTCGATCGAAGAAACTGCAGCTTTTTCCCTTGTGATTGTCTTAACGGCTATCAAACCAAGAATCGAACCAAAAAACACGGCACAAATGACAGCAATCAAAAATGTCCTTATCGGTCCTTTATTCGAGCTTTTCAGTGAGCTTGTACCAAAACCGATAAGCTTCGGCATTTTCTTCTTTGGCTGTGTGGGGACCAATACGATTTTATTCTCGTTTGAATCATCAGGAAGGATCCATTCGAAACTCTCATCACGGCGTTCCTGTTCCTCACTAGCTGCCTCTTGGCTTTCAATCTTATTTTTATCGGCAAATACTTTTTCTTCCCCATTTATTTTAATCGTGACACCTTTGCTTTTTTCAGACTTGCTCACTTTTTCTCCTCCCCTCCAGGTCATTTTTTCCATCCTAACATAGAGACAAAAAAAAATAACAAGACTTTTGTCGTCTTGTCATTAATAGGTTTCGTCAAATTTCCCTTTAAATATCAATTGAAATACAAGGACCTCCAAGCACTGATACTTCTGGTTCATGGGCGGTTCAATCTCCGTCACTAGACGTTCCCATTCCTAGCATTTTCACTTGCACCAAATGAGGATGATTCCCTAGCTACGCTAATGTTCAGGGAACTTTTGACAAATTCCCCCTTTACTAGGATAGTCCTTTACGCTCATCTCAGGAAGGTAACATACCAGTACAGAAGGGAATCACCCCAAAAATAAGCTGTCAATGTCCCAAACACGATATACGGCCCGAATGGAATCAAGGTTTTCTTTTTTAAAATTCCGGTTAGCATCCCTATGATGCCAAAGAATGCCCCATAAAAGCTCGCAAAGAGAAACGATAATAGCACAATCTTCGTCCCCAGTACAAATCCAATCACAGCGAACAGCTTAATATCACCGCCCCCCATGCCCCCCTTACTCACTACAGCGATCACTAGCAGGAGACTGAAACCAACACTTGCCCCAACAATGGAATCCCACCAGGGAGATAGTGGATATAAAACTCTTAGTATCATAAATATCACCATAAAGAAAAGCAGAATTTTATCAGGAATGAGCATATAGGCCACATCAGACACTAAGATGATCATAAATAATGAAATCAATGTCAAGCCAATCAAGAGTTCGTTCGACCAGCCAAGGAATATGGGAGAAGTGGTAAACAAAACACCGGTCAGCATTTCCACTAGTGGATATAGGGGGGAAATCCTTGTTTTACAGCCCCGGCATTTTCCGTCTTGCAACATATAAGAAATAACTGGTATCAACTCGAAGAATGCCAATTTCCGCCCACAAGTTGGGCAAGCGGATCGGCGATTCGCAAAAGTATTGTTTACCGGAACACTTAATCCGACGACGTTAAAGAATGAGCCTAAAATTAAACCTAGGACAAATAGATAGATATGGATAGCCATCATTTATTTCAATTGGACAAGGAATCTATTCACTTCCATTGGACCTTTTAGGTCAACGGTAAACGTTCCTTCATCAGAATGTCCCATCCCTTTTTCAGGACAACCTACTTTATGATAATAACTAGCCTTCTCCATAGTTTCATTCCTCCCGATATTTTCTTTTCATCCCGCCCGAGCATAATCATTCCTAAGTCATATAGCTTCAATATTAAACATGTTTTAACCAATATATTGGGTGATTGGTTTGTCCATAACCCATTCAGGATTTTTCTTATTCAAAGGCTCGATTTAACAAAATATGGCTAATAAATGGACCTTTTGAAAAATCCTGTTTTTTGACCGATAAAAGTTGATCATTCACTACGAGTTTTCATTACGATGGAAACAGCAATCATTGTATTCAAATTACACTCTCGGTAACGAGCAGTAGGCCGAGCCGCATGAAATCTTCATGTAATCGCAGGCAAGACTCTATCAGTCACAAGGCTTCAACTTTCAGATAGGAAATCCCTCACAAGTGAAAGGAAATAAAGGGAACCTGTGATGACAAGAACCTCCTTTTCGACTGTTTTCCGTCTCCCTTCCCTTATCGCCTCTTGCCAATCCTTGTTTATACTTTTATTTTCATGTCTGCATTTATCATAAAGCGTTTGCGCATCCTCCGCCCGATCATGGACGAATTCGGTAATGATGATTTCAATCGCTTCCTTTTCCAGTCCTTGAAGCATCAAGGAATAATTTTTATCTTTAAATGAACTGAATACAAATCGATACTTATATTCAGGGTAATGCTCGTTTAGCGTTTTCATCAGTACGTCGATGCCAGCAGGGTTATGTGCACCATCAATGATCACCAACGGCTCTGCCGATATTTTTTCGAAACGGCCATCCCATTTCGCTTCTCCTATTCCTTTGCGGATGCTTTTTTCATCGATATTTTCCATTCCTAATAAGACAGCAGCCACGGCCAGTGCTGCATTCTCCACCTGATGACGGCCTAACATCTGCATATCTACATTTTCGATGAACCTATCACCCAGAGAAAATGAGAAACTTTGACCTTTTTCACTTTGCTTTACATGATCAACATGAAAGTCTTTACCTAATTGGTAATAAGGTACGCCTACTGAATACGCTTTTTCTTCGATTACTTTTGCAGGCTCCTCTGCTGTAACTCCGCTGATGATCGGCGCGCCGCTTTTAATGATGCCCGCTTTCTCTGAAGCAATCTCCCCAAGCGTGTTACCCAGGATGTTCGTATGCTCCAAAGAAATCGAGGTAATGATCGAAAGAATCGGCTTGATGACATTCGTTGTATCAAGCCTGCCTCCTAGTCCGGTTTCCATTAAAACCAAATCTATTTCCTTTTTGCTAAAATAAGAGAAGGCCAACGCAGTCAATATTTCGAATTGAGTGGGTCCATTCCCTGCCTGGTCCATCTCTTGGATGTACGGCCACAGCTCGTTGAAGGCAGCGATAAACTCCTTATCACTGATTTCATCTTCATTTATCTTTATCTGTTCATTCATCCGGATTAAATAAGGTGATGTGAAGGCAGCGACCCGAACCCCTTGGGCTAGAAGGATTTCTTTTAAATATTGCAGGGTAGATCCTTTCCCGTTTGAACCTGCAATATGAATATACTTTTGCGCCTCATGGGGATTGTCTAATTTAGTTAATAATGCTTCCATTCGTGATAGACCAAAATTCATTCCCAATTGAACTTGGCGCCGTTCAAAAAAATGATTGATTTCTTTCATGGTTGTTACCATTAATCATTGAGCCTCCTCTATCTTTATACCGCTCTTATGCGTTAAGATTATTTTATCAATATCTGAACGATTAACCTAGATGAAAGGTAGTGTTTTAATGAAAACTTCTGCTCTCCACTGTTGGATTGTCGTTAACGGCTATTTACAGCATGATAAGTTTTCCAGTTTAGCCTTGTTCATTAAAGAGGCGGCAGAAAGAAAAAAAATCACGGCCACCCTTATCCGTAATTCGGATCTACTTCCCATTATTGAAAAAGGGGTGCCATTACTTAAAGGAACGTTTGATAGGCTGCCTGATTTTGTTCTGTTCATGGATAAAGACATTCATTTGGCACGCCATTTGGAATTGCTCGGCATACCTGTATATAACAGCAGTACAGCGATCGATATATGCGACAGCAAAGCAAAGACTCATCAAGCATTAGCTGGGCATGGCATACCTATGCCGAAAACCTTGTTTCCCCCTTTTACGTACGAAGGGATTGATAGGGTTAATGTCGATGCCTTTAAACAAATTGGGATTGAACTTGGATTTCCCCTCATCGTTAAGGAAGCATACGGTTCTTTTGGGGAACAAGTATATTTGATCCATACAGAGGATGATTTTTTAAAGACGATCCATAATCTCGGCCACAGACCATTCATCATTCAAGAATTCATCGAGCACAGTAAAGGACGGGATATTCGTGTTAATGTCGTCGGCGATCAAGTCATAGCTGCGATGCAACGCCATTCCGAGCACGACTTCCGAGCTAACATGACAGCTGGTGGTCAGGCAGCACCCTATACACCCACAAGGGAGGAGGCACTACTCGCCATCCGATGTGTGGAGATTCTAGGTACCGACTTTGCTGGCGTCGATTTGTTATTCGGTGAAGATGGTCCTCTTTTATGCGAAGTGAATTCGAATTCGCATTTACTAAATATATATGACTGTACAGGCATCAACATCGCTGATAGCATGTTTGATTATATGTTGGACAAATTAGGAAAGGGAAGTACATCAGATGAGAAAACAAGCAGGTTGGTTGATTTATAACCGCGAGGATGCTGTAAAAAATAAAGGATACATAGATTGGATGCTAGACGAGGCAAGTAAGCTTGATCTTGATTTACAATTTTACCATCGTGAAGACCTTCGGATCGGTCATCGCTACAACGAGTTGTACGTGGAACATGAGCTGAAGCCAATTGCATTACCGGACTTTGCCATCGTCCGGACCATCGATCCTTTTCTCACAAGGCAACTGGAGCAAATGGGGATTGCTTGCTTTAACTCCTCGTTCGTATCCGAAATGGCAAATGACAAAGCAAAGACACATCAATATTTGTCCACGTTGGGAATTCCAATGGCCGATACCGTATACTGCAACGGAAGGCCGAATGCCCATGACATGGAGTTCCCTTTCATCGCTAAAGAAACACATGGCCGCGGCGGGAAACAAGTTTATTTAATCGAGCATGCTAATGATCTGGTTGAAATGAATGATGGGAGTTGGATTGTCCAAAAACCTGGCTTATTCGGAAAGGACATCCGCGTTTTTGTAGTTGGTAACAATGTGAAGGCTGCTGTACTCCGGGAATCCGCATCCAGCTTCAAGGCCAATTATACGTTAGGGGGATCGGCTTCCATATACGAGCTGACCGCTTCCGACTTAGCTCTGGTTGAAAGAGTAATCGATGCGTTTGATTTTGGCCTTGTCGGGATCGATTTCATTTTTGACGATGACGGCAGTCTCATGCTCAATGAAATCGAGGATGTCGTCGGGAGCCGGACATTAAGTGCCCTAAGTGACATGAATATCGTCAGAGAGTACCTCACATTCATAAAAGAAAGAATAACCTCCTAACGGAACATATTTCTTAAATAGTGTGAAACACAAAAAGGATGAACCGGCATAATGCTGGTTCATCCTTTTGTTTTACAGTTGTTTCAGTTCATTGATTCTGTGAATCACAGAGTCGCGTTTTTCGCTATAATCTTTTTCTTTGGCACGTTCTTCTTCAATGACGCTTGCTGGCGCCTTTTTAACGAAGCCCTCGTTGCCTAATTTTTTCTGTACTCGTTCAACTTCTTTATTAAGTTTGTCGAGCTCTTTTTCAAGACGTTTCACTTCTTCGTCGATATTGATCAGTCCTGTAAGCGGAAGGATTAATTCCACACCCGTTACGACTGCCGTCATCGCTTGAGCCGGTTCTTCGACCTTGATTCCGATCGTCAATTGTTCAGGATTACAGAAACGCTCGATATAACTGCTGTTTTTCTGTAATGTAGCTAAGATGGACTCGTCTTTCGCTTTTAAAATCAGATTGATTTTTTTGCTTAACGGTGTGTTCACCTCGGCACGGATGTTACGAACGGAGCGGATGATTTCAACAAGCAGCTTCATTTCCTCGGCTGCATCTGTATCAGTCAACTCTTCGTTCACTACAGGCCATGCAGCAACGGTGATGGACTCTCCTTCATGAGGAAGGTTTTGCCAAATTTCTTCGGTGATGAATGGCATGAAAGGATGCAACAATCTCATCGTGTTATCCAGTACATAAGCCAGGATTGAGCGCGTCGTTTTCTTCGCTGCTTCGTCTTCGCCATATAACGGAAGCTTCGCCATTTCAATATACCAGTCACAGAAGTCATCCCAAATGAAGTTGTAAAGCACACGACCTACTTCACCGAATTCATAACGGTCAGCAAGTCTTGTCACGTTTGTAATCGTTTCGTTCAAACGCGTCAAAATCCATTTATCGGCTACAGATTTTTCACCACTTAAATCGATTTCGTCATACGTCATGCCATTCATGTTCATTAAAGCAAAACGGGATGCGTTCCAAATCTTATTGGAGAAGTTCCAAACCGCTTCCACTTTTTCCGTGCTGTAACGAAGATCCTGACCTGGTGAGCTGCCCGTCGATAGGAAGTAACGCAGGGAATCGGCACCGTATTGATCGATGACATCCATCGGATCGACACCATTACCAAGCGATTTACTCATCTTGCGTCCCTGTTCGTCACGAACAAGACCGTGAATCAATACATCTTCAAAAGGACGTTCGCCCGTGAACTCAAGTGCCTGGAAAATCATCCTTGAAACCCAAAAGAAAATGATATCGTAGCCTGTCACAAGCGCTCCGGTTGGATAGTATCGTTTGAAATCAACGCTATCTTTGTCAGGCCAGCCCATTGTTGAGAACGGCCATAATGCAGAGCTGAACCAAGTGTCTAAAACGTCAGTATCTTGTTCCCAGTTCTCAGCATCCGCAGGCTCTTCATGTCCTACATACACTTCGCCTGTTTCTTTATGGTACCAAGCTGGAATGCGGTGGCCCCACCATAGCTGACGAGAAATGCACCAGTCGCGAATGTTTTCCATCCAGTGCAGATATGTTTTTTCGAAACGATCTGGTACGAAATGAACTTTTTCCTCATCGGACCCTTTTTGAAGTTCAACAGATGCATCAGCTAGCGGCTGCATTTTAACGAACCATTGAGTCGAAAGATATGGTTCAACAACAGCACCGCTTCTCTCTGAATGACCGACTGAGTGAAGATGATCTTCTATTTTGAAGAGTACTCCGTCTTCCTGAAGGTCTTTGACGATTTGTTTACGGCATTCAAAACGGTCCATGCCTTCATATTTACCGGCCTTTTCATTCATTGAGCCATCTTCATGCATGACAAGGATGCGCTCCAAATTGTGACGGTTCCCGATTTCAAAGTCATTCGGATCATGAGCCGGTGTAATTTTTACCGCACCTGAACCGAATTCCATATCAACATAATCATCACCGACAATCGGGATTTCTCGGCCTGTAATTGGCAAGCGAACCATTTTGCCGATCAAGTGTTTATAACGATCATCCTCAGGGTGTACGGCAACCGCTGTATCGCCAAGCATCGTTTCTGGACGAGTCGTGGCTATTTCAATTTCGCCTGATCCGTCAACCAACGGATATTTCATATGGTAAAATGCGCCCTGCACATCTTTGTAAATAACCTCGATATCGGATAACGCCGTTTTCGTTGATGGATCCCAGTTGATGATGTATTCGCCGCGATAAATCAGGTCCTTGTTATAAAGCGAAACGAACACTTCGCGCACTGCCTTTGAAAGCCCCTCATCAAGAGTGAAGCGTTCACGGGTATAATCAAGGCCAAGACCAAGCTTTGACCATTGTTCACGAATATGGCTCGCATATTCTTCTTTCCATTTCCATGTTTCTTCTACGAACTTTTCGCGTCCCAGGTCATAACGGCTTACGCCTTCGGCACGAAGTTTCTGTTCAACTTTCGCTTGAGTGGCGATACCAGCATGGTCCATGCCCGGCAACCATAAAACATCAAACCCTTGCATCCTTTTCATGCGTGTCAATATATCTTGAAGCGTCGTATCCCAAGCGTGGCCAAGATGCAGCTTACCTGTTACGTTTGGTGGTGGAATGACAATCGTATATGGCTCTTTTTTATCGTCACCCGTCGTTTCGAAAAACTTCCCATCAAGCCACCATTTGTAGCGGCCTTTCTCTATCGTCTGCGGATCATATTTAGTCGGCATCGAAATTTGGTTTTCTTCCATATCATTTCCTCCTTTTTTGGGCATAAAAAAAACTTCCATCATCATAAAAGGACGAAGGAAGTTGTTCGCGGTGCCACCTTTTTTCCGAAAAAGAAAAACATCTCTTTCGGCTCTCAAATCTGATAACGGCTCTTCACCGGCCTTCGCTACTAAAAATCTTTCACGAAAACAGCTCGCGGACGACTTCGGATGCTGCTGCTTGGAAACCTCCCACCAATTGGTTTCCTCTCTGGAAAGTGCATTTCATCTTACTATTTCCGGTCTTTGCATTGATTTATATTCATATGTAAAATCATTAAATGCATATAGTATATAGTACAAAAAATATGGGGCTCCAGTCAATCATCTTTTCGCTTACTTACTTGAGAAGCATCCAATTTCATAAATTAATCCCTTTGCCTTGCCGTTTTCTTTATTTTATCACCCAAGAACAGTGATTGTGACGGCTTTCTCACATTTTCCACTAACCACCCATAGAATATAAGAAGCCTAAAAAGGAAGGTAATAATATGAAGCGAAGATATACTCCCTACACTTTACCGCCTTGGATGAAAAAATTCCGCGGTGTTTGCCAGCAGTTCATCGTCCCCTTTATCGTATTCCAAGGATTACGGACTCTGATTTTTCCTACTTTCTTTGATATGCTCCTGCTGATCGCATTTATTTTCTTGGCCATGTCTTTATATTTCGAATGGATTTAATTATTCCCTTAAAGCAAAAAAAATATACATGACCTGGAGTTAATCCAATCATGTATATTTAGCTTTGGGGGGACTGCTCTTGTTTGGCAGCCTCGGCAGCCGCCTTTTTCTTCTGTTCGATCTCTTCGATTTTCATCACCATATACTCAATATTCTTCAGGAGCCAAAATTGCCGCTGCAGTTGGGTAACATTATCAAGCTCCGAACGATGGCCCTTGCCATCAGAATAGCCCTTCACTAATTCCAGCGCTGATCCGGGGAAAGCGAGATAACTTTGCATGAGCAGCAATTCTTCTTCTTTCAACGGAAAATAACGCATGTAGTTATATAGCCAGTCGACACAGTCATCGCATTGTACAGGATAGGTCCTAGCTGATTTAACTAAAAATGGAAGTAAATCGAAATGAGGCGGTGCCGTATTCGAATTCTCAAAATTGATGAAATAGCCATATCCCCGCTCATCATAAATGAAATGTTTCAGAGAGACCTTTCCATGAGTGACCACGGTTCGAACCTTATCACTTTCCTTCGTTTTTTCATACCAGGTTTCAAACTTCTTGATCGAGTACTTCAATGCCTGTGAAATATCTGTGAAGAAAGTACAAACCGTCATTTCGAATGGAGACATATACCACTTCTTTTCACAGCTGACAATGTACTCATCCATAAAGTCCTTCTCGTTATTCCAAGCATCAATCGTCCGTTCATAATGTGCTTCCCGTTCTTCTATATCCACTTGGGTTTCTTTTACAGACAGCGTATGCATCCGAGCAAGCTCCCTGAACATTTGCTTATGCTTTTCATCGCGCTCCCCGGCTCCTTCATTATTCAACCAGGGCATCAGGTAATACAAACGTCCATTATGAAGAACGGCGTAACGCTGATCCATCGTTTGATAAATGGGAACGATCCGGTTATATCCGCGATGGTACAATTTTTGAACATTTTTAATAAAATCAATGCCATTGTGCGGCAAAATGGATTTCAAGGCAAAGATACCGCGATCACTGTACACTTTTTTCACTCGTCCGAAGTCCTCAATATATTGTACATACATGGCATATTCCTTCAAGACGGTCTCCGTGTCCCAATCCCGATTAGCAGGCTGCTGATTCTCGTTTTCCCTCACGAGACTCACTCACTTTCTCTAAAAAAACTCAACAATCCGATTTCTGGCGTCGTTTCATTCAAGCGGCCAAAGCCACCGTTCAAACTTTAATACCTTAGTAAAAAACAGGAGCAGACCATATGCTCTGCTCTCTGTCGTGGCTAATTTTTATAGGCAACAGCCTTCGGTATATAGATGACTTGCCCTTCATGGATGTTCTGATTGGACTCCAATTCATTGCTGAAAAGTAAGGATTGTACCGTTACATCATAACGTTGAGCCAAATCATCCAGCGTTTCTCCTTGCTGGACAATGCAAACCTTCATCCTTACCAGTTCTTCTTCTTGTTTCCGGCCGAATAAATCCATGATGGAATGCTGCTTTTCCCCTTGATCAGCCGTATCTTGTTCATCACGTTCAGCGGCTTGTTTCCGACCCTTATAATTTTTAACTTCCTTAGCTGGCGGCGCTGGTCTTTCTTTCTTTTTGAACAGATCCCTTATGGACGAATTCGATTCCTCTTCCTTTTCCACCATTACATGTTCGTTGAGGATGGGACCCGCAACAGCGTCCTCTTCTTCCTGCCGGATGACGTCATCGGTTTCAAACTGTGATACAGGTTCATTTCCCATTGGAAAACTTTGTTGATTGCTTGATTGATTTAGCTCTTCTTCTTTCAATGACTCTCTAGGAGTCTCCAATTTTTCTATAACTTTTTCCTGCCTGCTTACTTCTTCTAATTTCTCATCTTCCATGGATGACACAGGTACCTCTGCGGAGTCATGCGAATCACTTACTAAATCCGTTTCTTCCTCTACAACTTCAGCTTCTTCCTGTTCTTCCTGTCTGTTAATTTCCGTTTCCCACTCCTCCTCTTCAGGATATGGTGAAACGGGAATTTCAAAAACTGGGGCATTATGCTGATCACTTAAATATATTGGCTCTTCTTCTTCCTCATCTTCGTTTGCTTCAGAAACACGTCTTGCCTCAGCAGTAAATGGTGTGTATAACTCTTCTTCCTGCTCATCACGGAACACAGGCTGAAAATCAGGGATTGGCGGCACTCCAGCCGCATATGGAATATAAGACTCATTTTCTCCGTCCGTTTCTTCTTGTTCCTCAGTTTCACCAACTTCCTGTTCCGTATCAAACCTTTCTTCGACATATGAATCATTATAAATTCCGGTTATCAGCAAATCAGCCTGCAATTTTAAACAATTATGCTCAGGCAGAGCATAATCAAAACTTTGAATCGAGACATACACTTCCTCCAATGAGGCAATCCGATTATTCGGAATCGTTATATCAACCGGAAAACGGTGTGTGAACTCATTAAGTCCATTGAGATTCCTCTCGACCTTTTGAACGGCTTTTGGCAAAAAGGTCTGCGAAAACTCCTCTTCTTCACCATTTTGCGAGTCTTTGTATTCACCGCATAAGTCTAACGAGCCTCGTATAAAAACATATTGATCACTTTCTTGAATCGTCACATTTGGATCCAGGGAAATGGAATATAGCTCAACCACTTCCTGTCCCTTATGGAACCAAACAGATTCCTCTAAAGAAAATCGTAAATACGATTCATTTTCTTGCGACAAGACAACTCCTCCTTTCAGCTTCAGGAAACGGTACCTATACCAATAACAATCTATGAAGGATGGCCATTGATTATTCCTTTTTTCGTCGGAAGCCATCTTGTCCTTATTTTTGCTGGACCTTTTATAAAGAAGTAATTTTATTAAGCATTTATTTTGGCTTTTGCCTTTACTTCGGCCTTTTACCGTTTAATCCGGTCTACATTCGCTTTAATTCGGCCTTCTGCCAGTTTATTCGTCCTGCATTCATTTTATTTCGGCCAATATCGAATAAATTCAAAAAAGACAGGCTCCCTTTCTCCAAAAGTGTTTGGAAAAAGGGAGCCTGACTTAATAGTTTTATTCAAATCATTTTTTTAATTTCGCAAAAGCCTGTTCTGTAGCTGCAATGGTTTTTTCGATATCTTCATCACTGTGTGCCGTAGATAGGAATAATCCTTCAAACTGGGAAGGTGGCAAGTAAATGCCTTGATTCGCCATTTCCCTATAGTAGGAAGCAAAGAACTCTAAATCGGATGTTTTTGCTGTATCATAATTGATCACTTCTTCATTCGTAAAGAAAAGTCCAATCATGGAACCGGCACGATTGAATGTATACGGAACACCGTACTTTTCCGCTGCTTCGCCAATGCCTTTTTCGAGCATATCACCTTTTCGGGTGAACTCTTCATACGATTCAGGAGTTAATTGGCTCAGTGTTTCAAGACCAGCCGTCATTGCCAAAGGGTTACCGGACAATGTTCCTGCTTGATAGATTGTCCCGCTCGGAGCTATTTGTTCCATGAATTCGCGCTTGCCTCCGAAAGCTCCGACAGGTAAGCCGCCGCCAATTACTTTCCCAAGGCAAGTCAGGTCAGGAACGATGTCAAAATAACCTTGTGCACAATTATAGCCGACACGGAACCCTGTCATTACTTCGTCAAAGATCAATAGAGCGCCGTATTGTGTCGTCACTTCGCGTAAGCCTTCGAGGAATCCAGGTTGTGGCGGAACGACGCCCATGTTCCCTGCAACAGGCTCTACGATGATACAGGCGATGTCTTCACCAAATTGTTCAAACGCATATTTGGTTGCAGCAAGATCATTATATGGCACGGTAATCGTATTTTTTGCAATGCCTTCCGGTACTCCCGGGCTATCCGGTAAACCTAAGGTTGCAACGCCGGATCCAGCTTTGATTAACAATGAATCGCCATGTCCATGATAAGAACCTTCGAATTTCAGGATTTTATCCCGACCTGTAACGCCTCGCGCCAACCTTAGAGCACTCATGGTTGCTTCTGTTCCTGATGATACCATCCGGATCATCTCAATCGAAGGCACCCGTTCGATGACCAACTTAGCCAGTTCATTCTCAATCAGCGTAGAGGTTCCAAAGCTTGTACCTGATTCAGCTATCTTTTTCAATGATTCAACGACACGGTCATTCGTGTGACCAAGGATAAGCGGTCCCCATGAAAGAACATAGTCAATATACTCATTGCCATCGATATCATACATTTTCGAACCTTTTCCACGCTCCATGAAAATGGGATCCATGTCCACAGATTTGAAGGCACGCACAGGGCTATTCACGCCGCCCGGCATCAATTTTTTTGCTTCGGCAAACGCTTTTTTCGATTTTTCATATGACCGCATGATTCAATCCCCTTTTCCATTTCAGGTTATGTTTGTTATCATCTTTGATTTTCTTCATTTATCCAGCGTGCTACCTCTTTTGAAAAATACGTGATGATCAAGTCGGAACCTGCACGTTTTAAGCCTGTCAGCATTTCCATCACTATCGCTTTTTCATCAATCCAGCCATTTTGGGCAGCTGCCTTAACCATTGAATATTCACCGCTGACATTGTAGGAAACAACAGGAAGATTAAAATTATTTTTAACATCCCTGATGATGTCCATGTAGGATAGGGCTGGTTTCACGATTAAGAAATCTGCACCTTCTTCAACATCGGATTCAGCTTCACGGAACGCCTCAAGACGATTGGCAGGGTCCATTTGGTACGTCTTCCTATCGCCAAATTGTGGCGCCCCATTCGCTGCATCACGGAATGGGCCGTAAAAAGCCGAAGCGTATTTCACCGCATAGGACATGATCGGAATATCTTCATAACCCGCTTCATCCAAACCTGCTCGGATGGCCGCAACGAAACCGTCCATCATATTGGAAGGGGCAATGATATCAGCGCCGGCCTCAGCCTGGCTGATTGCCGTTTTGGCAAGAAGGTCAAGAGATGCGTCATTCAGGATTTTTTCCCCTTCTACGACACCGCAATGACCATGGCTTGTATACTCACAAAGGCATGTATCTGCAATGACAATGACTTCAGGATATTGTTTTTTGATAAGGCGGGTTGCCTCTTGAACAAGTCCGTTATGGTGAAACGCACCCGTTCCTTGTTCGTCTTTATCATGATCAAAAGGAACACCGAATAAAATGACCGACTTTATGCCCAGACTCACGACTTCATCCATTTCCGCACCCAGATTATCCATGGAAAGCTGATAGATACCCGGCATCGAGTTAATTTCATTTTTTACCTGTTCACCGTCAATGACGAAGATCGGATAGATCAAATCCTCTTTATGCAATTGTGTTTCACGGACTAAAGCCCTCATTCCGGCACTTGCACGTAAGCGACGGTGACGGTTGAATGGAATGTTTTTCATTAGAAAG
Organism: Peribacillus sp. NPDC060253; assembly: GCF_042727425.1. Classification (NCBI taxonomy): domain Bacteria; kingdom Bacillati; phylum Bacillota; class Bacilli; order Caryophanales; family Bacillaceae; genus Peribacillus; species Peribacillus sp. NPDC060253. Next base: position 22,769 of record NZ_JBHXAS010000004.1, on the reverse strand, counting down.
TTCCTCCTTTATTATTTCATTTCACTTATGAATCGTATGATATCCGCGACCATGGCTTCCGTTGTATAAACAGCTGGACACACATCGACGGATAGCCCATGTTTAGCAGCCGTTTTAGCGGCAACCGGCCCGATGCAAGCGATGATGATCCGGTCTATGTATGTACCCAGTTCATGGCGTTCCATGATCTGCAAGAAATGATTGACCGTCGAAGAACTCGTAAAGGTGATGATGTCGATTTCATGATTCGTTATAAGTTGAACGAGTTGTTTTTCACTGCTTCCGGGAAGTACGGTATGATAAATAATCACTTCATCACAGGATACACCAGCTTCATTGATTGTCTCCGCAATTACCGCCCTTGCGAGATTTCCTTTTGCCAGCAACACACGTGTCCCGGAATCTAGTAAGGGAATGAACTCTGATACAAACCCTTCAGCAACAAACTGCGTTGGGACAAAATCCGCCTTATATCCATGTCCTTTCAGGGCCGCTTCCGTTTTTGAGCCGATGACGGCTATTTTCGGAAGCCTGACAGGCTTTTTACCAAGAAGCTTAAAGAAGAATTCCACTCCATTTTGACTGGTCAAAATAATCCAGTCATAAGTATTCAGCTCATCTAACCGCTGTTGAACATCTTCCAAATGATCTGGAAGAGTGAACTCAAGCAATGGTACAAGAAGCGGCGTTCCGCCATTTTTCTCGATCGAATCTTTTAAACCATCAGCCTGCCCTTTCCCTCTGGTGATTAATACCTGATAATCCTTAAGAGGTTGAAAGGGATTCATTACTGATCAAGCTCCTCTTTTACGCGATCGATCAACGCTTTACCGCCCATTTCACTAATCTGTTTGGCAGCAGCATGTCCAACTGCCTCAGGGTCAGTCCCCTCAACCATTTCTTTATAAATCACCTTTCCATCCGGAGAAGCGACCAAAGCCGTCAAGGAAACAGATTCATTATCTTTTGCTACCGCAAATCCGGCAATCGGCACTTGGCAACCGCCTTCCATTTTATCCAAAAAGGCACGTTCCGCTTCAACCGTTCTTTTCGTTTTTTCACAGGTTAATTTTGCAAGTTCTGCCAGCAGCTCTTTGTCGTCTTCACGGCATTCAATGGAAAGTGCTCCTTGGCCAACTGCAGGAATACAAATATCCTCATCTAAAAATTCCGATACGATATCCTGCTTCCATCCCATTCTTGATAGTCCGGCTGCCGCTAGGATGATAGCATCATAATCTTCCGTTTTCAGCTTATTCAAACGGGTATCGATATTTCCGCGAATCCATTTAATTTCAAGATCCGGTCTTCTTGCCAAAATTTGAGCACCTCTGCGCAAACTGCTCGTACCTATGATGGAACCGGGCTTCATTTCAGAAAGGGTTTCGTGGTTCTTTGAAATCAAAGCATCCCGGTGATCCTCCCTCGGTGGTATGCAACCAATCGTCAATCCTTCTGGTAGCACTGCCGGCATATCTTTCATACTATGTACAGCCATATCGATCTCTTTATCCAGCATCGCTTGTTCAATTTCTTTAACGAATAAGCCTTTACCGCCAACCTTGGAAAGTGTTACATCAAGAATTTGGTCACCCTTCGTGACAATTTCCTTCACCTCGAACTCATATGGAGCCCCAAGCTCTTTAAGTTGTTTGATCACCCAGTTTGTTTGGGTGATCGCTAATTTACTACGTCTAGAACCGACAATGATTTTTCTCATAGTTTCCTCCTATGTATTCCAAAAGTGGAATGTTGAAAGGCTTCCAAAAAGGAAAAAGTTTATTAACACAATCATGAAAGATCCAATATTCAGAAAGGCTAGTGTCCTTCCATACATTTGTTTCCGAATTTTCAAGTATAAAAATACACTGTAACCGATGAGCAAAATAAACGAACCGATGATCTTCATATCCAGCCAGGATACTCCAGGCACTTTTATATATGCCCATTGAATGCCCAAGATAAGCGAGACCACTAATAACGGAACACCTATTACAGCAAGGACATAAGACATATGCTCAAGCTTTGTTAAATCGCCGAGTCGAAGCAGCCGTTTTCCCCACTTCTTCCGTTTCAATAAATCATATTGAATTAAGTATAGTAGTGAAAACACGAATGAAAGAGTAAAGGCCCCGTAAGATAGAATGGCAAAAGTGATATGTATGAGCAAAAGCTCTGAAACGAGACGCTGTGCAAGTACTTGAGATTCTATCTGAACTGGTGCAAAGGTATGGATGGCCATGACCATAAAACCTAAAACGTTCGTAAAAAAGACCGTAAAATCGACTCTTAGCAAACGGTTAATAACCAATGATAACGATATGAGGACCCATGCATAAAAATATAAGCCTTCAAAAATCGTCAATACCGGGAATCTTCCCGTTTTCAATACATACAGAAACAAAAAAATTGTTTGCAGTACCCAAACAATAGAAAGCAACCAGAAAGCGACCTTGTTCGCCTTCTGGTTATTATTAAGGAAGTCAATAAAATATAAAAGCATACTGATGGCATACAACAATACAGTGGCTTCATGCAATCTTGTCATTATTAATTCCATATCTACCTCATTACTGGACAGGAAGTGGATTCAATAGAGATGCCTTGGAGCTGTTCCGTTCTTTTTCATCATCCGCCACCAGCTGGTCTTCTATCAATTCCTCTAAATGGAAGATTTTCACGAAATTATTTAATTGTTCTTTTGCATTCGGCTCATCCGCAAGCTCTTTTGCATAAAGAATCGGATCTTTTAACATTTGGTTGATGATGCTCTTTGTATGTTTGTTCAGTACTTTTTTATCACGTTCACTTAAATGCGGAAGCTTTCTTTCGATACTTTCCATCGTTTCCTTTTGAATGGATAAGGATTTCTCCCGTAAAGAAGAAATGACAGGAACCACACCAAGCAAATTAATCCATTGATTGAAATCAACGATTTCAGATTCAATCATCATTTCTATTTTCTCGGCAGCTTTTTTACGCTCTTCGATATTCGCTTGCACGATCCCTTCAAGGTCGTCAATGTCATACAAGAAAACATTCTCCAGCTCGCCCAATGATGGATCGAGGTCACGAGGCACTGCGATATCGACCATGAAAATAGGACGGCCTTTACGAAGCTTATTCACGAATGTCATCATTTCTTTTGTTACTAAAAGATTTTTTGAACCAGTGGAAGTGATCAGGATGTCCGTATCCACTAAAGCGCATTGCAGCTCTTGAAGCTGCTTCGCTGTACCATTGAATCTTTCGGCCAAGTCGACGGCTTTCTGAAAGGTACGGTTAATGACAGTAATGCTGTTTGCTCCATTACTATGCAGGTTTTGAATGGCTAGCTCACCCATCTTACCGGCACCAAGAATCAAGACGTTCTTGCCATTCAGGCCACCGAAGATTTTTTTCGCAAGCTCGACTGCCGCATAGCTGACAGAAACGGCATTCGTATTGATCTCCGTCTCTGAATGGGCTTTTTTCGCTAATGTAAGGGCTTGTTTGAAGAGATGGTTAAAAACGGTACCAATCGTATCTTCCTTCTGTCCTAACATATAGCTGGAACGCACTTGTCCCAAAATTTGAGTTTCTCCCAATATCATGGAATTCAAGCCGCAGGTCACTGAAAATAAATTCTCGACAGTCCCATCGCCTTCATAGATATACAGGTATTTAGAAAATTCTTCTTTATCGATGTTAAACCATTCCGAAAGAAATTCCTTGATATAATACCTGCTTGTATGAAGCTGGTCACCGACCGCATATATTTCCGTCCTGTTACATGTAGAAATAATGATATTTTCCAAAATGCTTTTTTTATTTTTAAGAGCTTTCATTGCCTCGGCAAGTTCGGCTTCGTTAAACGACAGTTTTTCCCGAATTTCAACAGGGGCAGTTTTGTAATTTATACCAACCGCTAAAATATGCATCCTTTTGTTTTGCACCCCCAAAATTTTTCATGTAAATTTATTATACCATGTACTAAAATGGATTCACGCAAATAATATGAACAGTTTATGAAAACGTATGCTACCATGAAAAGACAGCCTAAACGCCTGAATTGCTACAAAAGGTGTCTAAGCGGTGATTTGTAAGTTACATACATAGTTCGACATTGTGTACAAAAGTACCATATCAAAAATGGCAAAAAACTTCAAGTAATCGAATTGCATAGGAGGATAAAATGAAAACGCAACGTATTTTTCCCGGAATCGTCTTAATCGGTTTCGGTCTCTATTTTTTTCTTGAACACTCTAAAATGGAAATCTTTCCAGGCTTTTATAGCTGGCCCACTTTATTATGTATAGTTGGTGCCGCCTTCTTAATTCAGGCTTATAGCGGTAATGAATATGAGTCCATCCTTCCAGGCGTCATCTTGCTGGGGTTTGGGGCTCATTTCCACATCGTCGAGAACCTAGATATTTGGCCGGATAATATAGGTATCTTTATTTTAATCATCTCACTGGGATTTATTCTCCGGGCACGCAAAACAAATTCTGGAATGTTTCATGGGATGATATTACTCATCATCTCGATCCTTTTCTTTTTCTACGATAAAATCACAACGTCTTTCGGGATTGTTGAAACAAGCACGGCAAACATCGAAAGGTTTTGGCCATTTGCCTTGATGGCAATCGGCATCTTTTTTCTAGTTCGAAAAAAGTAAAGATGGTTAATCGTATATTTCGAAAAATACATACGAAAAAGGGTATTCCAGATGCGGAATACCCTTTTCTATTACATATATTTCTTAAGGACGCCCCAGGCTTGTTCTTTCCCTTCGCCTGTTTCTCCTGAGAAAAGAAGCAATTCATCTTCTTTTTCCATATTTAACGTTTGGCGTGTGATTTTTAAGTGCTTCTGCCATTTGCCTTTTGGAATTTTATCCGCTTTTGTGGCAATAACGATCCGGGGCAGGTCATAATGCTTTAGGAATTCGTACATTGCGATATCATCCTTTGTCGGCGGATGACGCAAATCGACAATCAGAAGCGCAGCGCATAACTGATCACGGGAAGTGAAGTATGTCTCGATCATCCTTCCCCAAGCATCGCGCTCCGTTTTAGATACCTTAGCATAACCATAACCCGGTACATCCACAAAATGGAGTGCTTCATTTATGATGTAAAAATTCAAGGTTTGCGTCTTACCCGGTTTAGAGGATGTGCGCGCCAAGTTTTTTCGATTGATCATTTTGTTGATGAAACTCGATTTCCCAACATTGGAACGGCCTGCCAAAGCAAACTCCGGTATTGGAGTATTGGGATATTGTTCAGGCTTCACAGCACTGATGACAATATCTGAACTTGTCACTTTCATTCGTTCACACCTACCAATGCATGCTCAAGGACTTCATCTACGTGTGAAACTGGAACAAATGTTAATGCTTTACGGACACTCTCCGGGATATCATCAATATCCTTTTCGTTATTTTGCGGGATGATGATTTTCGTAAGTCCTGCCCGGTGAGCCGCTAAAGATTTTTCTTTAAGCCCGCCGATTGGAAGAACCCGTCCGCGTAATGTAATTTCGCCTGTCATGCCTACCTCTTTTCTGATCGGCCTATTAGTGAGGGCCGATATTAACGCTGTTGCAATCGTGATACCTGCAGAAGGGCCATCTTTAGGGACAGCGCCTTCAGGGACATGAATATGGATATCATATTTCTCATGGAAGTCCTTATCAATATGAAGTTTCTCGGTTTTCGACCGTACATAACTGAAAGCAGCCTGGGCTGACTCTTTCATTACATCGCCAAGCTTTCCTGTCAGGATAAGTTTGCCTTTACCTGGTGATAAGGAAACCTCGATTTGAAGCGTATCGCCGCCAACCGACGTGTAAGCTAAACCATTAGCTACACCGACTTGGTTCTCGACTTCAGCCTGTCCATAATGGAACATGGTTTTCCCTAAAAACTCCTCGACATTCTTTTCAGAAATGACGACCCGCTTTTTATCTCCGGACACGATGATTTTCGCAGTCTTCCGACAGATGCTTGCAAGCTGTCGTTCCAGACTCCGAACACCGGCTTCCCGAGTATAATAACGAATGATTTTGGTAAGAGCTTCCTCACGAACTTGCAGTTGTGTCTTCAATAGACCATGGTTTTCCAACTGTCTAGGCAGCAGGTGATCCTTGGCTATGTGAAGTTTCTCTATCTCAGTATAACCTGCAATCGAAATGATTTCCATACGATCACGTAGCGGTCCAGGAATCGATGCCAAATTGTTTGCCGTCGCTATGAACATGACTTTGGAAAGATTATACGTTTCTTCAATATAATGATCACTGAAATTATGATTTTGCTCCGGATCCAGCACCTCAAGCATCGCTGCAGATGGATCACCCCTAAAGTCATTGGACATTTTATCCACTTCATCCAGCAAGAAGACCGGATTGATCGTTCCAGCTTTTTTCATACCTTGGATGATCCGTCCTGGCATTGCTCCTACATACGTGCGGCGATGTCCCCGGATTTCTGACTCATCACGCACCCCGCCTAAAGAAATACGAACGAAATTCCTGTTCAGTGATGACGCGATCGATTTAGCCAGACTGGTTTTTCCGACGCCAGGGGGTCCCACTAAGCAAAGGATCGGTCCTTTCAATGAATTGGTCAATTGTTGGACGGCTAAATACTCAAGCACCCGCTCTTTCACCTTTTCCAAACCATGGTGATCCCTGTTCAGGATTTTTTCAGCTTTATGAATATTCAAGTCATCTTTAGTGGCATTGGACCAAGGAAGCGAGATCAACCATTCAATATAGTTGCGAATGACTGAGCTCTCGGCTGAGCTGGACGGCACTTTTTCATAACGGTCCAATTCCTTTAATGCCGTTTGTTTAATGTGCTCTGGCATATCCGCTTCTTCTATCTTTTCGTTGAGGACTTCTATCTCCCCCGTTTTTCCTTCTTTATCGCCCAATTCCTTTTGGATCGCTTTCATTTGTTCACGTAAATAATATTCTTTTTGAGTCCGCTCCATGGAACGCTTAACACGCTGACCGATCTTTTTCTCGAGAAAAAGAACTTCTTTCTCGTTATTGATGATCTCGATTACACGGCTTAAACGCTTTTTCATATCGATCGTCTCAAGCACTTCTTGCTTCTCCTTCAATTTCAAAGGCAAATGGGAAGCGATTATATCCGCTAATCTCCCCGGCTCTTCAATATCGGAAGTGGATGAAAACGTTTCACCAGTTATTTTCTTGGACATTTTTATGTATTGTTCAAAATAATCCAGTAGAGTGCGCATTAATGCTTGATGTTCAGCATCTTTTTCGTCACTGTCTTCATATATTTTAATCTTGGCACCAAAATGTGTCTCATAATCGTAAAATTCAATGACCTCTGCTCGGTTCAATCCTTCCACCAACACCCGGATCGTGCCATTCGGAAGCTTCAACATTTGTTTTACCTTTGTCAAAGTGCCCATTTTAAATAAATCTTCTTCACCTGGTTCGTCCAACGAAACATCTTGTTGTGTCGTCAAAAATATAAGATGGTCTTCCACCATTGCTTTCTCAAGGGCTTGTACCGATTTATCTCGGCCTACATCTAAATGAAGTACCATTGTTGGATATACAAGCAGTCCTCTAAGCGGCAGGAGGGGGACGATGATTTCTTTATCAGTCATTTCCTGACACCTCCATCTAATTAGTATCGTCGTTGTAAACTATTTACCCATGTTCTCAACCTTTTAACAATTCTATCCTATTTATATAGAAGTGTCTATTTGTTTACCTTAACACGTTTCGACTGCTTTTATTATCTCCAATATTAGATAAAAAAGCACGTATGACATGTGTTTATTTTTTCGTTCGGTTTATGCAAGTCGTACATTATGGTCCTAAAAATACCCCGGTTGTATTAAGCCGGGGCATTTTCCTTTATACGCTTTCTTTTTTTGATAGGTCCAAGGACGTGAGGATTTGTTCCGTCATCATTTCCTTTTTCAGTGCCTGATCGAGCACTTCTTTCACATTCGAAACGGGAATGATTTCTATATCCTTGATTTCAGATAGCAGCGGCTGTATGTTATCGACTGGAATAATTACTTTTTTTGCCCCGGCCAGTTTTGCGGCCTTGATTTTCGGGATGACTCCGCCAATCGGTTTAACACCGCCATGAATGGAGATTTCTCCAGTCATCGCCAATGTATGATCAACAGGGATTTTATAAATGGCCGAGTAAATGCCAGTAGCCATCGCAATTCCCGCAGAAGGGCCATCTACAGGACTGCCGCCCGGGAAGTTGACATGGATATCGAATTGATCGGCAGGTACTCCCATCGACCGTAGAACCGTAATTACATTTTCAACCGAACCTTTTGCCATGCTCTTGCGGCGAATCGATTTTCCGTTCCCTCCGCCAATGCTCTCCTCTTCGACGATGCCGGTAATATTTATTGAACCCTTCTCATTAGAAGCGGCCATGACGGTAACCTCGATTTCTAGCAATGCCCCGGAATTGGGACCATAGACTGCAAGACCATTGACAAGGCCTATTTTGGAATCAGATTCTATTTTCTTATCCATTCTTTGCGTCAGCTGGCTGCTATGTGCCATCCAATCAATATCTTCTTCTCTAATAAAAGTCCTGTTCTCATTAATGGATATACCTGCAAGGGTTTGAATCATGTTGACAGCTTCCCTGCCATTTCGGGCATAATCCGAAATCGACTGCAAGCCTTTTTCACTGATGGTGATTCCCACTTTATCGGATGCGTTTTTAGCCACCTTGATGATTTCTTCCCGATCAAGTTCACGGAAAAACACTTCTATGCACCTTGAGCGAATCGCAGGTGCGATTTCATTGGGCGTTCTGGTTGTGGCTCCAATCAAGCGAAAATCAGCCGGAAGTCCATTTTTAAAAATATCATGGATGTGAGTGGGAATATTTTGATTTTCCTCTTGATAGTAGGCACTTTCCAAAAAGACCTTACGATCCTCCAATACCTTTAACAGTTTATTCATCTGTATTGGATGAAGCTCCCCTATTTCATCTATGAACAGCACGCCGCCATGAGCATTGCTGACAGCACCTTGCTTTGGCTGCGGAATGCCGGCTTGTCCCATCGCCCCGGCCCCTTGATAGATCGGATCATGCACCGAACCAATCAGCGGATCGGCAATTCCCCGCTCATCGAATCTAGCTGTAGTGGCATCCAATTCAACAAACACGGCCGAATTCTTAAATGGTGACTTACCATTCTTCTTAGCCTCTTCCAAAACAAGTCTGGCCGCTGCTGTTTTTCCTACACCTGGAGGACCGTAAACAATCACATGCTGGGGATTTGGCCCACATAAGGCCGCCTTTAAAGATTTAATGCCATCTTCTTGACCGATGATTTCATTAAATGTACTTGGTCTTACTTTTTCCGCCAATGGCTCTGTTAATGAAATGGATCTCATCTTACTTAATTGGTCCATTTCCTTTCTTGAGTCACGGTCAATGGAAACTTTTTGTGTCCGCTGGCCTTTCAATAAGTTCAAAAAATACAATCCAATTATAATCCCAAAAAAAAGCTGGATAAACAACGCCAATCCTGTCCAATTCATCGTATTCCCTCCTGCACTCTCCTAGTTTGTCATTTCTGTTAGTATCTCCTTGGGAAGGGCGAATTTATCCAAGAAATTCAGGTTGTAAATTTTGGGGTTTTTAACCTAAAGAACAACATTTTTTTCAGTAAACATAAAAAGACTGCCAGGATGAACTGGCAGTCTTACTTTTTCTTATAAATTAAGCAGATGTTTTCTTTTCTTGTCCTTTGATAGTTGTACCGTCTTTAAGGACGAGCTTTGGAGATTCATTTTTCGAAATTGTGCTGCCTGTGATAACACATTTTGCGACATCATCACGTGATGGTAAATCGAACATCACTTCTAAAATGATCCCTTCAATAATGGAACGCAGTCCACGTGCACCAGTTTTACGTTCAATTGCTTTTTTAGCAATTTCACTTAGCGCTTCCGGTTCGAATTCCAATTCAACATCGTCAAGCTCAAGCAATTTTTGATATTGTTTAACAAGAGCATTTTTCGGTTGTGTCAGAATTTCAATCAAAGCTGCTTCATCCAATTGCTCAAGTGTGGCAATTACCGGAAGACGTCCGATAAATTCAGGGATTAATCCGAAACGAAGCAAATCTTCAGGAAGGACTTTGGAAAGCAATTCTTTTTCTGCAATGTCATCCTTTTTCACGTCAGAGCCAAAACCAATGACTTTTTGACCAAGACGGCGTTTGATGATTGGTTCAATGCCATCAAAGGCACCGCCACAGATGAACAAAATATTGGTCGTATCAATTTGGATGAATTCTTGATGTGGATGCTTACGTCCACCTTGTGGCGGAACACTTGCAACCGTTCCTTCAAGAATTTTCAATAAAGCTTGTTGCACACCTTCACCAGACACGTCACGTGTAATCGAAGGATTTTCCGATTTACGGGCAACTTTATCGATTTCATCAATATAAATGATGCCTTTTTCCGCTTTTTCCACATCATAATCAGCCGCTTGAATCAATTTAAGAAGGATGTTTTCCACATCTTCCCCTACATATCCAGCTTCCGTCAATGAGGTCGCATCAGCAATGGCAAAAGGAACATTCAGTAAACGCGCCAATGTTTGCGCAAGAAGGGTTTTCCCGCTTCCCGTCGGTCCGATTAGGGCGATGTTACTCTTAGAAAGCTCCACATCATCGACTTTGCTATTGGAATTGATACGTTTATAATGATTGTAAACTGCAACAGCCAAAGACTTCTTCGCCTGTTCTTGTCCAATCACATATTCGTCAAGAATTTCACGGATTTCCATAGGTTTTGGCACATCTCTGAATTCTACTTCTTCATCAGTACCCAGTTCTTCTTCGACGATCTCCGTACAAAGCTCGATACACTCGTCACAAATATATACACCTGGACCAGCAACCAGTTTACGAACTTGTTCTTGTGTTTTACCGCAAAAAGAACATTTTAACTGTCCTTTTTCATCATTAAATTTAAACATGAACGTTCACCCCTTTAAATACTCTTCCAACTCTATTACATAGCGGTACCCAATCGTAATGAAAAAAAAAACTAGGCACACATCTACTTAAGCATTCCAAAATTCCCTAGTATGTTTTGCATTTTATCATGTTCTTGGAAGTTTAGTAACAAAAATGCTCACGCGTCCGAGTTGTTAAATAAGTACAATAATCAATCAATATGTATTTGCCCTTTACCAGTATGCCCAAAACTTTTGATTTTTAAAATTAGGATTCGCTGTATAAATATGTATATGCGGTATTAGAACTAATCTACACCGAAATCCAAAAAAAATCAATCAGGAAATAACTGATAATTGAAATTTTCACTAATTCTCAATATGTATAAAACAAGGCACGATTACTCGCGCCTTGTTTTTTTAAGGTAATATTTAAATCTGCTTACTTATAAAAAATTATTTTGCTTCAACTGTTTTGCTGTTTTCTACCAAGAAGTCAATCGCTTTCTTAATTTTAAGATCGCCTTTGATTCCATCTAAGTTTCCAAGAGCTTGTTTGATCGCTTCAACTTCCATGTTGTACATTGTAGCCATTTGTCCAAGTTCAGCTTCAACATCTTCGTCAGTTGCTTCAAGTTTTTCAACTTCAGCGATTGCTTCAAGAGTTAGGCTCGTACGAACTTGTCCTTCAGCTTCTTCTTTCATTTGTGCTTTTAAAGCTTCTTCGTCTTGACCTGAGAATTGGTAGTAAAGTTCCAAATTAAGTCCTTGAGATTGAATGCGTTGAGAGAACTCATTCATCATACGGTCCACTTCGTTTGAAATCATTGCTTCAGGAACGTCCATCTCTGCACCTTCAACAGCTTTACCAATTACAGTATTTTGTACGAAGTTTTCTTCTTCGTGTTTTTTGTCATGCTCTAATTTGTGTTTTGTTTTTCCTTTCAGTTCAGCCAAAGTTTCCACTTCGTCGTCAACATCTTTCGCGAACTCATCATCAAGCTCAGGAAGTTGTTTTGTTTTGATTTCGTGAATTTTCACTTTGAATACAGCTGGTTTACCTGCAAGTTCAGCAGCATGGTATTCTTCAGGGAAAGCAACTTCGATATCTTTTTCAGCGCCAGTTTCAAGACCAACAAGTTGCTCTTCAAATCCTGGAATGAAAGAATTTGAACCGATTTCCAATGAATGATTTTCGCTAGCTCCGCCTTCGAATGCTTCACCATCAACGAATCCTTCAAAGTCAAGAACAACTGTATCGCCTTCAGCAGCTTGTCCTTCTTCTTTAACAACAAGCTCAGCTTGACGCTCTTGTAAAGTTTTCAATTCATTTTCAACATCTTCGTCAGTTACTTCAGTGTTGAATTTTTCAACTTCAACACCCTTGTAATCTCCTAATTTAACTTCCGGTTTAACTGTTACAGTTGCAGTGAAGATTAGGTTTTCGCCTTTTTCCATTTTTTCGATGTCGATTTCTGGACGATCTACAGGCTGAATTCCAGCTTCTTCGACAGCATTTGCATAAGCATCTGGAAGAATGATATCAAGCGCATCTTGGTAAAGTGATTCAACGCCGAATTTTTTTTCGAACATTTGACGTGGCATTTTCCCTTTACGGAAGCCAGGTACATTTACTTGTTTTACAACTTTTTTGAAAGCTTCGTCTAAACCTTCGTTTACTTTTGCAACGTCAACTTCAATTGTTAGTACGCCTTGATTACCTTCTTGTTTTTCCCATTTTACAGACATGTGTTTCCCTCCAAAAAATCTATATACTTCAATAATAAGCATTGGATGAATATGCTTTGCAAGTGTTAACAAGTCATCCTTCATATAACCCCAACAAAATTATTGGGAAATCGTCAAATTTAGACGATTATACATTACAACCACTACATTATACCACAGGTTTATTCTGTTACAACAGCAATAGGTTAAATAATGGGATAAGAAATTTCCTCAATTTCTTTTAAATAGGATAGAATATCCGCAACGGCTTCCTCATCAGCATGGTAAATATCCGCGATGTCCATCCCGGAAACTTCTCCAGCCATGTATTCTTCAGCTAAGGCATGGTAGGCAGCTGCCCATCCTGGCAAGCTTTCTGGCTCTGGTTCAAAAGGATATAATAGAAAGGAATGCCGTTCGATCAAGCTATGCACCATTTCATATAAGCTCGGGTTTTCCTGACTTAATTCCTCTTCTGCCAGGCCCGTAACCTTCTTATAAAAGGCCGTCTCCTTCAAACTTTCTAATTCCCTTGGTATGACAGATTTCGATTGATTGAATTTCCTCAATGCCACTTCTTCGTTATATTCCTGGTCAATAAGAATGATAAGCAGCATCGTTTTAAAGAACGGATGCCCATCATCCTTTTGTAGAAATTGTTCGATTTGCGGGATAAATGGTCGAATATTGATATTCGTAAGTTTTGAAATGACCAAGAACATTTCATTATCCGTTTTACCTACAAAAAGATCATCCTCTTGCAATTCCTCTGCAATCTGCTGATTTTGTCTGTCTTCTTCATCTTTTTTTTCCTCAAGTGCCCGTTTGCTGAACTGAAGCATCTTTTCGAAATGTTCCTCTTTATCAAAGGGAATTTGGCTCTCTTCAAATAGCAGTTCGATCGTCGCGACCATTTCCTGATGCTCACCTAATTGAAGCAGTACCATCAAATAGATATTGATAAGCTGAAAATAGTCACCGATGCCTTTATTCAGCATCTCTTTACACAATTCTTTTGACTCCTCATAATACTCAAGTTCGACAAGCGAGACCACTAGCCCCATGCAAACTTCATCATTTTCGGGCTCATACTCCCTCGCTTGGGTAAAAAGCTGTGCAGCAACTTTGAAGTTTCTGTTTCCAAGCTCATCCAACCCTTTTACAATCAACCTTTCACCGAGATTCGGAAAGGCGATAATCTTGGTTTCTCCGGCCTTCTTTTGGTTGTTCTCATTATCCATCCTATTTTCCGCCTCACCGTTCGCTTTTTGAAAAACAGTTTAGCATGTAATAGGAAGAAACACAAAAATTTATAGGGATGGATGAGCCCATCCCTGACTACTTTCCGGCTTCCCTCACCTAAAAAAAAATCCCGCACCCCCTCAAATAAGAAAGGAAAACGGGAAAATATCCTTCAACAATTAAATACTTGAAATAACCTTTTTTTGTGACTCATAGGCTGTAATCTCTTTATCATATTGAAGGGTTATGGAAATTTCATCCCAGCCTTTAACGAGCATTTCCTTCCAATATGGATGGATTTCAAAGCTTGTTTCAAACCCTTGATCATCTTTCAATGTTTGATTGGGAAGATCGATCGTCAGCTCATAGTCAAGTGACGACACCCTTTCCATTAAATATTTTACCTCCGCCTGGGTTAAAGCCATGGGGACCATGCCATTTTTCATGCAATTACTTTTAAAAATATCAGCAAAAGACGGTGCGATGACAATATCGAATCCATAGTCTTTCAATGACCATGGAGCATGTTCACGGGAAGAACCGCAGCCGAAATTTTCACCTGCTATTAAAATGGACGTGTTTTGATTATGGGGCTGATTCAATTCAAAATCAGGACGTTCTTTACCATTTTCATCAAAACGCCAGTTATAAAATAAAAATTCCCCAAATCCGCTTCGCTCAATTCGTTTTAAAAATTGCTTTGGAATGATTTGGTCGGTATCTACGTTTTTACGGTCAAGTGCCGCCGCTCTTCCTTTATATATCGTAATGGGTTCCATTCTCTGCACCTCCAGTTAATTCGTATTTTTAATGGACTTGTTCAGTCTTTTTCAAATTTCTAATATCGACAAATTTCCCATAAATGGCTGCAGCAGCGGCCATTGCAGGACTGACTAAGTGCGTCCTTGCACCAGCTCCTTGCCTGCCTTCAAAGTTCCGATTACTCGTGGAAGCACAATGCTCGCCGGATGGTACCGCATCTGGGTTCATACTCAAGCACATGCTGCAACCTGATTCACGCCATTCAAAGCCCGCAGATTTGAAAATCTCATCCAAGCCTTCATCTTCCGCTTGCCTTTTAACGCTCTGTGAACCGGGAACGACCATCGCCCTGACTCCTTTTTGTACTTCTTGGCCTTCAATCATTTCTGCCGCCTGCCGTAAGTCTTCGATCCGGGAATTCGTACAGGACCCTATGAATACATGCTGAACGGGAATTTCCGTGATTGGCATGCCTTCCTCAAGACCCATATATTCAAGTGCACGATTCAGTTCCTTTGAATCTATGATATCTTCTGCAAAGGTCGGTACTTTACCGTCCACCCCACTGGCCATTCCAGGATTTGTGCCCCAGCTGACCATTGGTGAAATCAAACTGCCAGCAAGAATGATTTCTTGGTCATACACAGCATCTTCATCACTCGAAAGTAACTTCCAATCCTGAACACATTGTTCGAACTCCTCTCCTTTTGGCACATATTTACGACCTTTTAAATAAGAGAAAGTTGTTTCATCCGGAGCTACCAGTCCAGCTCTTGCACCGCCTTCAATCGACATATTGCAGACGGTCATTCTCTCCTCCATTGACATTTCCCTGAAAACTTCCCCACAGTATTCAATGATGTATCCCGTGCCGAAATCGACACCGAATTTAGAAATGACATATAAAATGACATCTTTCGCCATCACGCCGTGACCTAGTTTACCGTTAACCTCAAGCTTCAAAGTTTTGGGTTTTGTTTGCCATAATGATTGCGTGGCCAAGACATGCTCGACCTCACTCGTACCGATTCCAAATGCAATCGATCCAAATGCTCCATGTGTCGAAGTATGACTGTCACCACAGACAATGGTCATTCCTGGCTGCGTAAGTCCTAATTCCGGTCCGATTACGTGTACGATCCCTTGTTCCGGGCTGTCTAAATCAGCAAGACGAATACCGAACTCCTTACAGTTTTGGTCAAGTGCCTCTAATTGTTTCCTTGCAATATCATCCTCGATGAAATAACGATTAACGGTCGGTACATTATGATCCATAGTCGCAAATGTACGGTCCGGCCTCCTGACTTTGCGTCCTTTTAATCTCAATCCTTCAAATGCTTGCGGAGAGGTCACTTCATGTATATATTGAAGGTCTATATATAATAAATCCGGTTTATTTTCCTCTTCATTTACAATATGACGATCCCATATTTTCTCTATTATCGACTTTCCCATCCGTATCCACCTCGATTAATCTTATATTTTTTTAAAAAACACGGCCTAATGTTAGGCCGTGAAAGAAGTTTATGCGTAAGCACCCATGATGTTGGAAATGGCTTCCTGGTCTAAAAGATTGGCTTTTATTTCCGCAATCATCTCTGAAGTAGACGTAATATTCGGTTGCCCATTTGCGATATCACCTGTTCTCAAGCCGTATTCAAGGACCGTTTCCACAGCCTGCTCAACGGCATGTGCCTCATCCTCCAAGCCAAAGGATAAACGCAGCATGGACGCCGCCGATAAAATGGTCCCAATCGGATTAGCTAAGTTTTTCCCCGCAATATCCGGCGCAGAGCCATGAATCGGTTCATATAAATTAGGCCCTTCCGTTGATATCGAGGCGGAAGGAAGCATTCCAAGCGAACCTGTCAAAACGGACGCTTCATCGCTTAAAATATCACCAAACATATTCTCCGTTACGATAATATCAAATTGTTTCGGGTTTTTAATCAGCTGCATCGCTGCATTATCCACCAGCATGTGTTCAAGCGTCACATCCGGATAGTCCTTAGCGATTTCTTCAGCCGTTTCACGCCACATCCTGCTGGATTCAAGAACATTCGCTTTATCTACGGATGTTACTTTTTTCTTGCGATCGGATGCTAATTTAAACGCAAGTTCAATGATGCGTTTCATTTCACTTTTCTGATAGAAAAGAGTATCAACAACCGCTTCTTTCCCTTCTCTTTCCACTCGCTCACTTGGCTTTCCGAAATAAAGGCCGCCAGTTAGTTCCCGGACAATCACGAAATCCACATCTTCAATGAATTCCTTTTTAAGAGGAGAAGATTCCGATAAGCTGGAATAATAGCTGATTGGACGGATGTTAGCATAAAGATTCAAATCTTTTCGGATTTTCAACAAACCTCGTTCCGGTCTTAGGTGCGCAGGGTGATTATCCCACTTTGGTCCCCCAACAGCCCCTAATAATACCGCATCGCTGTTTTTACAAATCTCCACGGTTTCATCCGGCAGGGGCGATCCCGTGTTATCGATGGCACCGCCGCCAATCTCACCATATTGAAATTCAAAATCGTGTCCATATCTTTGGGCAACGGCCTCGAGGATTTCTACAGCGCCTCTTGTTACTTCTTTCCCGATGCCATCTCCTTGAAGCACCGCAATATTCCTTTTCATCGAAATCTCCCCTTCCTATTGTAATACTGCTTTTACTTCTAGTTCCTTCATAATGATCACACGGTTCACCGCGTTCAAATATGCTTTGGCGGATGCTTCCAAGACGTCCTGATCAAGACCTCGGCCGCTTGTTTCCACACCGTTATAATCAATTTTCACAAAAACTTGAGCAAGGGCATCCATTCCGCCACCAACCGATTGGATTCGATAGTCCTGCAAGTTGATTTCGCTGCCCAAACACCTTTCAAGTGTGTTATATAGAGCCTCAACACTTCCTGCTCCTGTAGCCGCTTCCTGAATTTCTTCATTATCGCCTTTTTTCAGTGTAACCGTCGCGGTCGCCGTCTGATGTGTACCGTGAGAAATCTGGAAAGAAACCAGGTCATAGAAACTGATATCCGTCGCTTTCTCTTCAAGCACTAGTGCCACGATATCTTCATCAGTCATGGTCTTTTTATTATCAGCCAACTCCTTGAATTGAACGAATAATGAGTTCATTTCCTCGTCCGTTACCGAAAAATTCAACTCTTGCAATCTTTCTTTGAAAGCATGGCGCCCTGAATGTTTGCCTAAAACGAGTGAATTGGAAGCTACACCGACAAGTTCAGGTGATATGATTTCGTATGTCGTTTTTTCTTTTAACACGCCATCCTGGTGAATGCCAGATTCATGTGCGTAAGCATTGGCACCAATTATGGCTTTATTAGCAGGAACCTGCATTCCGGTAAGACGACTAACCAAATCACTGGTCCTTTTAATTTCATTCAATACAAGATCCGTTTTTGCTTGATAGAAATCTTTACGGATATAGAGTGCCATGGCCACTTCTTCAAGTGCCACGTTTCCTGCACGCTCACCAATGCCGTTGATTGTTCCTTCGACTTGTGTAGCCCCGCCTTCGATGGCAGCTAATGAATTGGCCGTTGCCATCCCAAGATCGTCATGACAATGTGCAGATAAGCTTACCTTATCAATAGAAGGAACATTTTCACGAAGGTATCGGAAAATGTTGCCGTATTCGATTGGAGCGGCATAACCTACTGTATCCGGAATATTAATGACCTTGGCACCAGCTTGAATGACCGCTTCAACGATTTCAGCCAAGTAGTCAAGCTCGGTTCGGCTCGCATCTTCTGCAGACCATTGGACGATCGGAAAACGCGCTGCCCCGTACTTAACCATCTCGACGGACTTTTCTATCACTTGTTGCTTCGACATCTTCAGCTTATATTCACGATGAATGGGAGACGTGGCGATGAACGTATGCAATCTTGGTTCTGCCCCGATTCTTAATGATTCCCAAGCTGCATCAATATCCCCTTTTAAAGCACGCGCCAGCCCTGTAACAGAGCTGTTTTTAATTTTGCGCGCGATTTCCTGTACGGAGTTGAAATCCCCTTTGGATGCTGCCGGAAAACCGGCTTCGATTATATCAACACCCAATCTTTCAAGCTGATAAGCAATTTCAAGTTTTTCAGTAAAATTCAAATTCACACCGGCGGATTGCTCCCCATCTCGAAGTGTCGTCTCAAATATATTAATTTTTCGCAACGGCTACCACTTCTTTCTCTGTTTGCTGAGGTTTTACGAATGGCATCATTTTTCTTAATTCACGGCCCACCACTTCGATTTGATGCTTGTTTTCACGATTATTGATTGCATTGAAAACTGGACGATTCGCTTGGTTTTCCAAGATCCATCCTTTAGCGAACTCACCGTCTTGGATATCTTTCAAGATGGCTTTCATGGCCTCTTTCGTAGTTTCCGTTACAACGCGTGGTCCAGAAACGAAATCTCCCCATTGAGCTGTGTCAGAAATGGAATAGCGCATGTTTTCCATTCCGCCTTCATACATAAGGTCGATGATTAATTTAAGTTCATGTAAACACTCGAAATATGCTACTTCCGGTTGGTATCCAGCTTCTGTCAAGGTTTCGAAACCAGCTTTCACAAGAGAAGTTAATCCGCCGCAAAGTACAGCTTGCTCTCCAAATAGATCTGTTTCCGTTTCTTCTTGGAATGTTGTTTCCAATCCGCCAGCTCTTAAAGCTCCGATTCCCCGAGCATACGCTAGGGCCAATTCTCTCGCTTCACCCGTAACATTTTGATAGATGGCAAACAATGCCGGTACCCCTGCACCTTGTTCGTATGTACGGCGAACAAGATGTCCAGGACCTTTTGGAGCCACTAACAATACATCTACGTCTGCTGGCGGAACGATTTGATTGAAATGGATGTTGAATCCGTGCGCGAACATTAACGCTTGACCTGCACGCAATACCGGTTTGATTTCTTCTTGGTATACTTTCGGTTGAGTTTCATCCGGTAATAGGTTCATGATTACATCTGCCTGTTCAGCCGCTTCTTTAACTGTGTATACATTGAAGCCGTCTTCTACAGCTTTATCGAAGGATTTACCTTTCCTGATTCCGATGATTACGTCTACACCGCTGTCACGTAGATTTTGGGCGTGTGCGTGTCCTTGTGAACCATATCCGATAACCGCTACCTTTTTATTGTTGAAAAAATTCTCGTTTGCTTCTGCGTTATAATATACTTTTGCCATAATAATTACATCTCCCTTTTCTTTTCATTGTTTTTGTTTTTTTGTTTCTTTGTTTTTTTGTTTTTGTTTTATACGATTGTCGCACTCTTAGCGGGTGCTATTTGCATTCCGCGCGCGATGGCGGCTGTCCCTGTCCTTGCCAACTCCTTGATGCCATACGGCTTGATCAGTTCAATGAAGGCTTCAATTTTATCGGATTCCCCTGTGATTTGAACTGTCAGGCTATCTTTACTGACATCAATTACGGAAGCACGGAAGGGTTCAATGACCGAATAAATCTCGGCTCGGGACTGTGTAGTCACCAATATTTTAATGAGTGCAAGTTCCCTCGCCACAATCGTTTGATTCGTAATATCATGCACTTTCAAAACTTCGATCTGCTTGTTCAATTGCTTTGTGATTTGTTCAACAACTGCTTCGTCGTCAACATCGACCACGAAGGTCATCCTTGAAATGCCTTCCTGTTCGGATGGTCCGACAGTCATGCTTTCAATGTTATAATTTCTTTTTGTGAACAGGTTCGTTATCCGATTGAGGACGCCTGGCCGGTTGTTCACGGTGAGGCTAAGAATTCCCTTCATTGATTAAACTCCTTCCATTTCATCAAGCCCTTTTCCTTGTGCCACCATCGGAAAGACATTTTCCTTTTGCTTAACACGGAAATCAATTAACACTGGACCATCGGTCGCTAACGCAACGTCGAGGCAGTCGCTTGCTTCTTCCTCCGTTGTCACTTTGTATCCAGGAATTCCATATGCATCAGCCAATTTCACGAAATCTGGATGTGATTGAAAAATACTGTGTGAAAAACGATTATCATGAAAAAGTTCCTGCCATTGCCTTACCATTCCGAGTGCCCCATTGTTGACGATGATGATTTTGATCGGCAGATTCATTTCGGCAATGACCGAAAGTTCTTGAAGGCACATCTGGAATCCTCCATCTCCCGATATGGAAAGCACCGTCGCCTTCGGATCCGCCAGTTGCGCTCCGAGAGCCGAAGGTAACCCAAAGCCCATCGTCCCAAGTCCACCGGAAGTGACCCATGAATTCGGTTTGTTAAACGGATAGTATTGCGCTGCCCACATTTGATGCTGTCCTACATCCGTCGTAACAATGGCTTCCCCATTCGTTTTTTCATGAAGCATCTGGATGACCCGCTGAGGTTTCAGCACACCTTCTTCATGTGTATAACGTAATGGGAACTCTTCATTCCATTTGGTCAGCTGTGTAGTCCATTCTTCAATTTCAGGCTTCTTGCCGTTTTGAGCGATCAACTCCTTCAATGCTTCCTTCGCACTGCCGACAACTGGAATTTTCGTCGGTACATTTTTACCGATTTCTGCTGGATCGATATCGATATGGGCTACCGTTGCATGCTGTGCGAACTTCGCTAGATTCCCAGTCAATCGGTCATCGAACCTGGCACCGATATTGATTAATAAATCACATTTCGATAACGCCATGTTTGCTGCAAAACAACCATGCATACCACCCATTCCGATAAAGAGCGGATGTTCCGCAGGAAAACCTCCTAGCCCCAATAGGGTGTGGACGACAGGAATGCCTTGCTGCTCGACGTAGTCCTTTAATAAGTGGGCTGCCTTTGCATGCAGGACACCTGCCCCTGCGAGGATGACCGGTTTTTTTGCTCCGCTTACTGCTTCAACAAGCTTTCTGATTTGTAAGTAATTGGGCTTAGTCGTCGGCTGATAACCCGGAAGATCCATTTTCGGCTCCGCATCCGTCGATACACCTTCCAAGATCGCCATATCTTTGGGAATATCGATTAATACTGGACCAGGCCGGCCGCTTGAAGCGATATAAAAAGCTTCTTTTATAATGCGCGGGAGGTCTTCCGGCTTTCTTACCTGATAGTTATGTTTGGTAATCGGGGTAGTAATCCCCAGTACATCAGCCTCTTGGAAAGCATCTGAACCAATTACACTGGTAGAGACCTGACCCGAAATAACGACAAGTGGCAAAGAGTCGATCATTGCATCCGCTAAACCGGTAACGATGTTCGTTGCACCGGGGCCGGATGTGACGATGACCACCCCCGGTTTGCCGGTGATCCTGGCGTATCCTTCCGCTGCATGGATTGCACCTTGTTCATGTCTTGTCAAAATATGAAAAAGCTCTGAGCTATAAAGCTTGTCATAAATCGGCAATACCGAACCGCCAGGATAACCAAAGATGACTTCAACATTTTCCTTTTTTAGTGCATCCAGCAGGAATTCGGCACCACTATAATGTGTCTTTCCACTTTTCCGATCAGCTACCACTGATTTTTGTGTCATTTTCGTAAAGACCTCCTTCACTTTCTCATTCAATTGTTTTTGTAAGATTCGGAATTTTCAGCTTTTTATGCATACAAAAAAGCCTTCCCACCCCAAATGTACTTGCACTCGGCAAGTTAAAGGGGTGAAAAGGCTTGATGAGCCACTCCACGGTACCACCCTTTTTCGCATGAAAATCCATGCGCACTTTGAATAGCCTACACTATTCTCTGTTTTGGTAACGGGTACTGGTACGCACCCGTTCAGCTCTACTAGTTAACGTTCAAGCTGAAACTCCAAGGTGAGTTCATCTTTCGGGACAATACCGGCTCTCAGCAACCCGGCTCTCTGTGAATGCCTTGTAAAAAGACTACTTATCCTCTTCAATGTTTTTCGCATTATTCATATTTTTTCGAAACGTTTATGTTTGATGTCTTGTATTTGTGATTATCTTACGCGTATTTCAAGTAGTAGTCAACAGGTTTTTGAGAATTTTTTGATAATTCTAAATTGCGAGATTTGGTGTATACGCTTACATACCTACCATTACCACATTCTATAAAAAAAGTTATTT
>NZ_JBHXAS010000003.1:0-119500 GCF_042727425.1 Peribacillus sp. NPDC060253 | reverse complement strand
TAGTTAGGATACATGAAAAGATAAATGTGAAAATATATCAAAATAATTACAACAACGATAAAATGGACCTTATAAGATCGGTATCCTTTGTTGGGGAAATAAACTTGTGAATAAAAAGTGGTGTAACCATCACGCTTTTTTTCTAAATATTTAATAAATAAAATACATATTGATGAGGGTGGTAGCAATGGGGAAACGTATAGAAAAAGTACTTGCGGCTAATCGTGGAGAAATAGCGATACGGATTTTTCGTGCATGTACAGAATTAGATATTCATACAGTTGCAATCTATTCAAAAGAAGATTATGGCTCTTATCACCGATATAAAGCGGATGAAGCATATCTCGTTGGGGAAGGCAAAAAGCCGATTGATGCCTATCTGGATATTGAAGGTATAATTGCGATTGCCAAAATGAGCGGAGTCGATGCAATTCATCCTGGTTATGGTTTCCTTTCAGAAAATATTGATTTTGCGAAACGTTGTGAAGAAGAAGGAATAATCTTCATCGGGCCAGAATCAAGACACCTAGATATGTTTGGTGACAAAGTAAAAGCAAGAACACAAGCTGAACTAGCTGATATCCCGGTCATACCTGGTAGCGATGGACCAGTGACCAGTGTAAATGAGGTCAAGGAATTTGGTGAACAATACGGTTTTCCAATTATTATAAAAGCCTCTTTAGGCGGCGGCGGACGTGGAATGCGGATTGTCGAAAAAATTGAAGAAGTTGAAGAAGCTTATGATCGGGCAAAATCCGAAGCAAAAGCAGCCTTTGGTAATGATGAAGTCTATGTTGAGAGATTCATACAAAATCCAAAGCATATCGAAGTTCAGATATTGGCTGATACTCATGGGAATATCGTCCATCTATATGAACGTGACTGTTCCGTACAGAGACGGCACCAAAAAGTTGTGGAAGTTGCACCTTCCGTTTCCCTTACGGAGGATTTAAGGGAAAGAATTTGTGAAGCAGCAGTCAAGTTGGCGGAAAATATCGACTATGTCAATGCTGGTACGGTCGAGTTCCTCGTAGCAAATGGCGAATTTTACTTTATTGAAGTCAATCCAAGGGTACAGGTTGAACATACCATTACTGAAATGATTACTGGCATTGATATCGTTCAATCCCAAATCATGGTTGCAGAAGGGCATGAGCTTCATGGCAAAAAGATAGGAATTCCAGAACAAGCAGGAATTAAAACACATGGGTATGCCATTCAATCACGGGTGACGACTGAGGACCCATTGAATAATTTCATGCCCGATACCGGGAAAATGATGGTATACCGTTCCGGTGGGGGATTTGGTGTCCGTCTGGACGCTGGGAACGGGTTCCAAGGTGCGGTGATCACACCTTATTATGATTCCCTTCTCGTTAAACTTTCCACTCATGCGCTTTCATTTGAGCAAGCAGCTTCTAAAATGGTTCGTAATCTTAAGGAATTCAGGATCCGTGGGATTAAAACAAATATCCCCTTCCTTGAAAATGTTGTTAAACATGAAAAATTCATCAATGGAGAATATGATACATCCTTCATTGATTCAACACCGGAATTGTTTAACTTCCCGGTCAGGAAAGACCGTGGGACAAAAATGCTCTCCTATATCGGAAATGTTACGGTAAATGGTTTCCCGGGTGTTGAGAAAAAGAAAAAACCTGTCTTCGATCCTGCTCCAATTCCGAATGTTGGTGGCCTGCCGCTTATTTCGGGTACAAAAAATATTCTGGAACAAAAAGGTGCAGAAGGACTTGTTAATTGGATTAAAGAGCAAAAAGAGGTATTGATCACAGATACGACTTTCCGTGATGCACATCAATCTTTATTGGCGACGAGAATTAGATCGAAAGATATCCTTGATATCGCTGAGCCTACAGCAAAACTTCTTCCTGATTTATTTTCAATGGAAATGTGGGGCGGGGCGACTTTTGATGTAGCTTATCGCTTCTTGAAGGAAGATCCATGGGACAGGCTGTTAAGTTTCAGGAAAAAAGCACCGAACGTCCTTTTACAAATGCTTTTAAGGGCTTCAAATGCAGTTGGCTATAAAAATTACCCTGATAATGTCATTCGTGAATTCGTAGAGAAATCAGCGGATGCAGGTATTGATGTTTACCGTATTTTCGATAGTTTAAACTGGGTTAAAGGGATGGAAGTCGCTATAGATGCTGTCCGTCAATCTGGAAAAATTGCCGAAGCGGCCATTTGTTATACTGGGGATTTGAATGATCCATCACGCAGCAAATATAATATCGACTACTATAAAAACATGGCGAAGGAATTGGAACATGCCGGTGCCCATATTTTAGCGATCAAAGATATGGCTGGTCTCCTGAAACCGGATGCCGCTTACCGTCTTGTGTCGGAATTGAAAGAAACGACATCCCTTCCAATCCATCTGCATACTCATGATACAAGCGGGAACGGGATTTACATGTATTCAAAAGCGATTGAAGCTGGTGTGGATATCGTTGATACGGCAATTGGGTCTTTAGCCGGGCTAACTTCACAGCCAAGTGTACAAACCTTGCATTATGCACTGGAAGGGTCAAGCAGACAGCCTAAATTGGAAGTCGATTCACTAGAGCGCTTAGGAGAGTATTGGGGAGAGGTCAGGAAATTATACCATGACTTCGAAAGCGGCATGAATGCACCTCATACCGAAGTATACAAACACGAAATGCCTGGCGGTCAATATAGCAATCTGCAGCAACAGGCTAAAGCTGTGGGGCTGGGGGAACGCTGGCATGAAGTGAAAGAGATGTATCAGCGTGTCAATGCAATGTTCGGTGATATCGTTAAAGTAACACCTTCTTCCAAAGTCGTTGGGGACATGGCGTTATTCATGGTTCAAAATAACTTAACTGAAGAAGATGTTCTGACAAAAGGCAAAACCATCGATTTCCCTGATTCAGTAATAGAATTATTCGAAGGCTACCTCGGTCAGCCGGTTGGTGGATTCCCGAAAGAGCTACAGGAAGTTATCCTAAAGGGGAAAAAACCGATAACAGTAAGACCGGGTGAATTATTGGAAGAAGTGGACTTTGGTGCGCTTAAAGAAGAATTATTCAAGGAATCGGGACGGGCTGTCACGGATTTCGATGTACTTGCATATGCCCTATATCCAAAAGTATTCTTGGATTACAATAAAACCATTGATCTGTTTGGCGATGTTTCCAACCTTGATACCGCTACTTTCTTATATGGAATGAGACTAGGGGAAGAAATTGAAGTTGAAATCGAAAAGGGTAAAACGCTCATCGTTAAATTAGTATCAATCGGAGAACCGTTGGCTGATGGGACAAGGGTTGTGTATTTTGATTTGAATGGACAATCACGAGAAGTGATCATCAAAGATGAAAACATTAAATCTTCTGTTATATCAAAAATGAAAGCTGATCCAAAAAATAAAGAACAAATCGGTGCGACAATGCCAGGTACGGTAATTCGTGTGGTCGTCGAGAAAGGCGATCAGGTCAAACAGGGTGATCACTTGATCATTACGGAAGCGATGAAAATGGAAACTACCGTGCAAGCACCTTATTCCGGTACCATTAAAGACATTTATGTTAAAGATGGAGAAGCAATTAGTACCGGTGATTTATTGATTGAATTAACTAAGTAATATCGCTGCTTGGGGCCTTTTGGATGATTTGGGTCATATTGGGTTGGCTTGAAGTTTCAAGCTGCCCTATGCCCTCCTTTAGGCAATGTGTTGCCATATGGAATGTCTTCTTAAGGTAAAGAAAGAACCACCATTCTCGGGAATGGTGGTTTTTGTTTTATCTTATTATCTTATTGATTGAACAATCAGACATTAACGAGCGGGGATCGTTGGCGTTATATCCTGTTCGTCCTGTCCGTTGACAATATGGGGGGAGCTTCCTTTTTGCATGGCTAGGGCATTTTTTTTGCTTCTTGAAGTCAATAGCATCAAGTAACTCATTACTCCAAAAAAGCAGGCAATGAACAATGCGTGTGCCAAAGCGATATATAAATTCAGCCTTGAGACAATGATAAAGGCTCCAGCGGTAACTTGTAAAAAAACGAGAATGAATGCAGTAATCCAACCGCCATATAATACTTTTTGATTTTTGTAATATTTATGAGCAATATAAGTCACATAAGATACCCAAATGAAAATCATGCCAGCAATTGCACGGTGCCCCATTTGAACCCATTCATAAAGGTTGGAGGGGAGCGCAAGGCTGTCATTCACACATAAAGGCCAATCCTTACAGATTAAACTAGATTCTGTATGCCTCACAAGGGCACCCGTATATACCACTACTAGACTGAAAATCAATACGCCGATAATATGGAATTTCATTCGTTTATCAACTATAAGTTTTTCTGCTTCGAACTTCTTGTCCACTTCAAAAATCAATAGTGTTAGTAAAAGGACGGAAGCAAAGGAAATGAGTGATATGCCAAAATGCAGGGCCAGAATGAAATCGGATTGTGACCAAAGGACGGCTGCTGCTCCAATCAGCCCTTGTAATAACAGAAAACTAAAAGAAAGAACGGATAAGAAGCGTGCTTCGCGAATATGGCCAATTTTTCGCCAAGATAAATACGATAAAATTAAAACCAGGAATCCTCCTGTACCTGAAACGAGTCGATGGGAAAGCTCAATGATCAATTCAAGCGTGATTTTGTCAGGGATCAATTGACCATTGCACAATGGCCAGGACCTGCCGCATCCCATGCCGGAATCCGTCTTCGTGACTAAAGCTCCACCCAGTAAGATGAAAAGCATTACAATCGTAGTTAAAACAGCAAACCATTTAAGAGACGATTTCACTAGTAGTCCCACCTTTTTCTCTGTAGACAAGTTAGTTTATTCCATACAATTCATAATAGCATAAGATTTTACATAATATTTGTCGAACTTCCTCGATATTACACAAAATAGAATGATTTTACAAGTTCAGTTAATATTATGGCCATTAATTAAAATGCCCGAAATGGTTGAAAGTTGCAAAAGACTTTGATAGAAATAAAGGGAGTGTAAACCTTCAAGTAGGTGCAAAATAGAGATAGACCTAGGGGATGATCATAATAACGTACGATTCGTGTTCTTGATGACAAACTTATCATGTGCAGTGAAATTATCGAGACACAAATTGGTCAAAAATATACAAAAAATTTTCACAAAAGCTTCCAAAAATATGCTTTAATATATTGAAGAAATGATTTTACTAAATTTTACTGTTTTTAAGCATGATATTAAGAATAGTAGCTATTGATGGATTCCATTGGTAACGGTCATTGGTAAATAATTTACTTTTTGTTTACGCTTCTTTGGTTACAAATATCAAAAAGTATGAAATAATGTTCTATAGCATATGTAAGTATTTTTTTTTACATTGCGTCTTTGCTGAATGGATTTAAAGGAGGAAAACAAATGTCAGAAACAAGGGGTTTGTCGGAAGCTGTCATGAAGGACAGTAAAGCCGCCCTTCAATCGGATATACCGGAAACAACTGCTTGGAAGGATTTTCTCGCACTGATAAAAGTGGGGATTGTCAATTCAAATATAATTACAGCCTTTACCGGCGTATGGTTAGCCCTTCATTTTTCGGGGCTTAGCTTCTTAAGTAATCTGGATGTAGTGTTTTATACACTTGCAGGCTCGGCACTTATTATGGCGGGATCATGCAGTTTCAATAATTATTATGACCGTGATATCGATCATTTAATGGAAAGAACGAAAAACAGGCCAACGGTAACTGGGAAAGTACAACCTTCAAAGGTATTGGCGTTAAGCTTTGGTTTAATTGCCGCCGGGCTGATTTTACTCGCATTGACAAATATGACAACTGCCATCCTTGGTGCACTTGGCGTCTTCGCCTATGTTGTCTTATATACCATGGTTTTTAAACGCAGATTTGTTTCAAATACGATTATAGGCAGCATATCTGGAGCGGTACCTCCACTAATCGGGTGGGCTGCCGTTGACCCTAACCTTGATATGATTGCTTGGGTTCTGTTTGCAATCATGTTCTTGTGGCAGCCGCCTCATTTTTATGCACTTGCAATGAGGCGTGTCGAAGAATATCGTGCAGCGGGGGTACCGATGCTTCCGGTTGTAAAAGGGTTCAAGGCTGCTAAAAGATCAATTATGTTATGGATCATTTGTTTAATGTTCATTCCTTTCTTCTTAACTCCATTAGGAACTCCACTGGTAGTTCTTGCTGCTTTATTGAGCACAGGTTGGCTTATTTTGGGGATTAAAGGGTACAAAAAGAAAGATGATGTTAAATGGGCAACATCCATGTTTGTATATTCTTTAAATTATATGACCATTTTATTTGTAGCGATGGTTATTGTTACACTTATCTAGTTTTGGTTAAATTAAACTGAAGCCTGTTCTTGTACAGGCTTCAGCTTACCAATAAATAATGCACTAACCGCCATTTCATACATATTAACGGAGTCAACAGGTCATTCATAAGAGCGGTTACATGAATCTTCGTAGTAATTCCTTAGATTAGGGATTCTTTCTTTTTAGAAATTGACATAGAGAGAATATTCGCAATTGCGCCCATTTTTATTTTTGTGAGAAAATTTTGACGAAAGAGGGGTTTCTGAAACTATGAAAAAAAGGCTGCACAAATGGCGCCTAATTGCTTTGCTGGGTATTGTAGGACTTGTCCTTTCGGGCTGCGGCGAACCATTTCTATCCGCACTGAAGCCAGCTGGCGATGTTGCGCAATCTCAGTATGACTTACTGATATTGAGTACACTAATCATGGTACTGGTTATTATTGTTGTGATTATTTTGTTCGTTGTAGTTTTACTGCGCTTCCGTCGGAAGAAAGGCGACGAAACAATACCGAAACAAATTGAAGGAAGTCATAAACTCGAAATTATCTGGACTGTTATCCCTATCCTTCTTTTAATTGTTCTGGCTGTTCCAACTGTCGTCACGACTTTCGACTTAGCTGACACAAAGGCAATGGATAAGAAAGATAAGGATGGAAAAACGAAGGATGCTCTTGTCGTGAATGTTAGGGCGAACCTTTATTGGTGGGAGTTTGAATATCCAGACCTTGGCGTTATCACAAGTCAGGATTTGGTTGTGCCAACCGACCAAAAAGTCTATTTCAATCTTACTGCTTCAGATGTCAAGCATTCATTTTGGATACCGGCTGCCGGAGGAAAGATGGATACAAATACAGAGGGAGTCAATAAGTTTTACTTAGAATTCGATAGTAAAAAGGCAGAAGATTCGAACAACTTATTTTACGGGAAATGTGCTGAACTTTGCGGTCCTTCCCATGCCTTGATGGATTTTAAGGTCGTACCGAAGTCTAAAAGTGACTTTGAAGCTTGGGCTAAAGATATGAAAGCCACGAAAGAGCCTGTCGTGGAAGGTGATGTAGCCAAGCAGGGTGAAGCTGTGTTTAATAAAAGTTGTATAGGTTGTCATGCGGTGACACCAAATGACAGCAGGCCTGAGGCTGCTCGTCAGGCACCGAATCTGTCTACCTTCGGTGAGCGTCAAAAAATTGCTGGCGTATTGGATCACACTGAAGAAAATGTGAAAAATTGGATCAAGGATCCTGAGAAGTATAAACCGGGTAACACGATGACAGGTACTTACGGTGAACTTTCAGATTCAGATATTAATGCACTGGCAGCTTATCTTTTAGAGCTTAAAGTGGAAGAAAAATAGAACATTAATTAAGGAGGTTAAATCGTGAGTACGTACGCTAATAAAAAAGGATTTGGCGCTACGATTTGGGATTATCTGACGACGGTAGACCATAAGAAAATCGCCATTTTATATCTTATCTCTGGCGGGTTATTCTTTGTAATCGGCGGTTTGGAAGCGATGTTTATCCGTATCCAGCTTGCAATTCCAAATAATGACTTCGTAAGTGCCGGATTTTATAATGAAATATTGACCATGCACGGTACGACAATGATATTTCTGGCGGCCATGCCATTAGTATTCGCTGTAATGAATGCGGTCGTACCCTTACAAATAGGGGCACGTGATGTTGCGTTTCCATTTTTAAACTCGTTAGGTTTTTGGTTATTTTTCTTCGGAGGAGTCTTTTTGAATCTTTCGTGGTTTTTAGGGGGGGCTCCTGATGCAGGCTGGACATCATATGCATCACTTTCCCTGCACTCCGCTGGCCATGGCATAGATTTTTATGTCCTTGGACTACAATTATCAGGGTTTGGAACACTAATGGCAGGGATCAATTTCCTTGTTACCATTATTAATATGCGTACGCCGGGCATGACCTATATGCGTATGCCGCTGTTTACATGGTCAACTTTCGTCGTTTCTGCATTGATATTATTCGCTTTTCCTCCGCTTACCGTAGGATTGGTGCTAATGATGTTCGATCGGATGTTTGGCGCGAATTTCTTCGATGTAGCAGCAGGGGGAAATACGATCATTTGGGAGCATTTATTCTGGATATTCGGTCACCCGGAAGTGTATATCCTGATTCTTCCTGCATTTGGTATTTTTTCTGAAATTTTTGCTACATTCTCGAGAAAAAGATTGTTCGGTTATTCCTCGATGGTATTCGCAACCGTCTTAATCGGTTTCTTAGGTTTCATGGTATGGGCCCACCATATGTTTACAACAGGTTTGGGACCTATCGCAAATGCGATTTTTGCTGTAGCTACCATGGCAATCGCGGTACCAACAGGTATTAAGATATTCAACTGGATTTTTACGATGTGGGGTGGAAGTGTCAAGTTCACGGTTCCGATGCTTTATGCCGTTGCCTTTATTCCTACATTTACGATGGGTGGCGTGACAGGTATCATGCTTGCATCAGCACCTGCAGATTATCAATACCATGATAGTTATTTCGTTGTTGCCCATTTCCATTATGTAATTGTCGGTGGGGTTGTATTGGGATTACTGGCTGGAATCAATTTCTATTGGCCGAAGATGTTTGGAACGATGTTAAGTGAAAAATTGGGGCAAATCACATTTTGGACGTTCTTGATTGGTTTCCATTTAACATTCTTCATTCAACATTTCTTAGGTCTGATGGGTATGCCTCGTCGCGTATTTACGTTCTTGGACAATCAAGGTTTCAATGCAGGTAATATGATAAGTACCGTTGGAGCCTTCTTAATGGCATTTGGTGTCTTGGTTATGGTCATCAATATAATCATTACATCTGTAAAAAATGAAAAAGTCGGCAATGATCCATGGGGAGATGGCCGTACGCTTGAGTGGGCCATTGCATCACCACCGCCGTTTTATAATTTTAAACAACTTCCGCTGGTCCGCGGTTTAGATCCTTACTGGGTTGAGAAAATGGAAGGTAAAAAGGAAATGACTCCTGCAGAACCACTTGGGGATATCCATATGCCGAATTCATCCATTCTGCCTGTAACGATTGCTTTGGGTTTATTTGTAGCCGCATTCGGTGCTTTATATCATATGGATGACAAGTCATGGACACTGCCTATCATCATCGTTGGGCTTTTGATCACATTCGGATCGATGTTAATCCGTTCCGTTAAAGATGATCATGGTTTCCATATCCATAAAGAGGAATTAATGGACGATAAAGACAAGGGAGGGAAGGCATAATGCAAACAGATGAAAAATTCACGGATGCCACTTGGCCTGCTGCTCCCGAAAAAGCAACTCTGGAAGGGAAAAATAAGTATTTGGGATTTTGGTTGTTTCTTGGTGGAGAGACAGTCCTATTTGCCTCCCTATTTGCAACTTACCTTGCCTTAAAGGATAAAGTACCAAATGGTGAAGCAGCCCTAGCAAAAGATTTATTCGAATTACCGCTTACTTTTGTTGCGACCATGCTGTTATTGACCAGTTCATTAACAAGCGTATATGCGGTATACCATATGAAAAATAACCACTTTAAACAAATGCAAGCCTGGTTTGTCATTACGATTGCTCTTGGCTTTGGTTTCCTAGGCCTTGAGATTTATGAATTTAATCACTATGTTCATGAATATCATCATACATTTACAAGTAGTGCATTCGGCTCCGCTTTCTATACGTTAGTCGGTTTTCACGGTGGACACGTTGCCTTTGGTTTAATGTGGTTCATATCTCTGATGGTGCGCAATGCAAGAAGGGGTTTGAATTTATACAATGCCCCTAAATTTTATATCGCGAGTCTTTATTGGCATTTCATTGACGTAGTCTGGGTGTTTATCTTTACAGTCGTATACTTAATGGGAATGGTGGGATAACTGATGGCGAATGAACAGTCAAATTCAGCGAACCCGAATGTCGATTTAAAATATCGCCGTAAGAAAAATGCTGAAGAGATGAAACATCAAGTGATAACATTTGTGCTAATGATTTTCTTTACATTACTATCTTTTGCTGCAGTAGGAATTGAAGGTTTTTCACATTGGTTCATTAAACCGGTCATTTTGCTGCTGGCAGTTATACAAGTGATTTTCCAACTGTATTATTTTATGCATATGAAGCATAAAGGGCATGGTACCATTGCATTGTTTTTATTTTCTGGCCTTGCAGTCGGCTTGATAACTGTCCTTGTATTCACAACGATCGTTTGGTTATAAATCATAAAGAAAATCGGCTATTGAATGATAGCCGGTTTTCTTTATGTATGTGTTGATTTTCCAGAAAAGGAATCCAAGTTTATCTATATTTGTTACTAAGTTTTAATTTAGGTATAATAAAGTAAGAAAAAGTTTATGAACGAGGTGATTTTTTTGTCTATTGATATTTTCGGATTTCGAGCTTTATGGAGTCCTTACTATTTTGCCGTCCTCGTACTTATAACCGTTGGCTATTTTTGGCTGGTGACAAAAAAAAGGGAAGAGTTTTCGGGAAGTTCATCCCCTTTCGTTAAACAGACAACTTATTTTTTAATTGCTATGATCCTACTTTATATAGTAAAAGGATCGCCACTGGACTTGTTGAGCCATATCATGTTCAGTGCCCATATGTTTCAAATGGCCTTGCTCTATCTGGTGATTCCGCCTTTATTTATTATTGCGATACCAGATTGGGTTTGGAGATCTTTCATAAATTCAAGGGGAGTGAATGCGTTTTTTCATTTTTTCACGAGGCCCCTTGTCGCCCTTTTACTATTTAATGTCCTATTCTCGTTGTACCATATCCCGCTAGTGTTCGACTTTATCAAAACGGGGATGTGGATTCATGCCGGATACACGGTGCTCTTATTTACGACTGCAGTTCTGATGTGGTTCCCACTTGTTAATCAACTGCCAGAACACGAAAGCCTATCGGGTGTAAAAAAGGTGGCTTATATTTTCGGAAGTGGCATATTAATGACTCCAGCTTGTGCTTTAATCATTTTTGCTAATGCCCCAATGTATGATACATTTACGAATGCTGAATCTTGGGCGAGTGCCATGGAACTTTGCGTACCTGCTTCAGCACTGTCAAATTTAACGCTCAGTGGTCCGGAAATGTTCAATGGATTGCCATTGCTTGAGGATCAACAGCTTGGTGGGGTGTTGATGAAGGTGATTCAAGAAATCGTATTAGGCTATGTATTAGGTGTCATTTTCTTTGCTTGGTTCAAACAGGAGAATGGCGGGCAAAATGATATCGATCCGGTTCCTTCGGATTTTCAGACTGTAAAATAGGTGAACCGCAAAAGACTTGTCTAGGCCGGACAAGTTTTTTGTATGTCATTGCTGCTAAGTATTGCTGGGGAATGGATATCAATTGAAAAGCAAATAGCTAGTGATTTGTCTTGGCTTTTCTATAAAAGTGAGCATTCTGTTAATAATACTTGATTTTATTGTATTTTATGATTACCTCTTATAAAATGGTAGTTGATTAATAAATATAGAGAGGACTACAATTCATATGTCTTTACCAATCCTTCCAACGATAAGTACAGCTTTTATTGTATTAAGTGCCATCACTGTTGCAATAGGCTGGTATCAAATTAAACAACGCAAGATCGAGACCCATAAAAAAACCATGATGGTAGCTGCTGTTTTTGCGGTAATCTTTTTCGCTATATATCTTTCTCGTACGGTCTTTATTGGCAGTACGTCATTTGGTGGACCCGCTGACATTAAAATTTATTATACGATTTTTTTGATCTTCCACATAACGCTTGCTACAACTGGAGCTGTTTTGGGAATCATCATGCTTACCACTGGGTTTAAAGGGAAATTTGTCATTCATAAAAAAATCGGGCCTACGACAAGTATCATTTGGTTTTTCACTGGGATTACTGGAGTAGCCGTTTACATTCTGCTGTATGTCATTTATCATGGCGGAGAAACAACCTCTTTAATAAAGGCGATCCTAGGATTTTAAATAATGAAAAAGCCTGGTGCAAAAAGCATCAGGCTTTTGTAATGGATGCAAAAAAGAGAGCATCAAATATGATACCCTCTTTTGTACCGCATTTGTACTAACGGCTTTTACAGGCCATTGAATTGAGTAAGTTCTTCTTTGATCTGAGCGAGGTTTTTTTCGCATTGTTTAACTAGTGATGCAGGGAAGTCCTCTCCTTCGCCATATTCAACTCCGTGTGGATAATAGTGTTTCCCTAATAGAGGAACCATTAGTTTGATGACGGCCCTGTGAGCGCCTACATCACCTTCTGTAGCATAGCCAAGTATTCGCAGGTAAAACGTGCCTTCTTTTAATTCGAATTTACGATCGTAACTGACTCTTTCATAATCCCATTGTTCTGCACGTATTAAACCGTACTGCGGCATTAGGTCATCTAATCGGTTTAAGTCGGCTGTGATGTTTTCGATTCCAAAGCTTTCAAATTTCACGAGTAGTACCTCCTATGTTTACTTTTGAGAATTAAAATGACATACCGGGAAAATATTATGTACATGAATATATTAAAAATCTCCAAGTATGTTTATAATATACCATTTTATCCTATATTTTATAATAGTATGAAATGGTGGAAGTTGCAATGAACTAAAACCATGGTATTTTAATCATTCAAAAAAGTTCCACTTTTAAATAAATTTAATGAAGCGGCAGTCTAACGTAAATTAGAAAAATATGATTGAACAATGATATAATCAGGAAAGAAAGGTTTTTGCATTGGATACATAAATTAGATAGAGAGAGGGTGTGTTCCTCTGCGCAGTTTAGGTAAGGTGTTGGTGTTAATCGTTATTTTTTTCGTAATCGGTATTTATCTTAATATCGGTGATGAAGATAAAGGAAACCTTCTTATTGATGGTAACAATGGTATTAACCCCAATGAACATATAAATGAAAAGAGTACTTCTTCCCAAAAAGAAGTGGCGACTAAAGCGACAGAAGGTCTGGCAGTAACAATCGGGAAACATGTAAAAGAGATAGAAAAGGAATACGGTGAGCCTGATCGAATTGATATGTCCGCCTATGGATATGAATGGTGGATTTATAAAAAGGACTATAACAATTATTTTCAATTAGCCATAGAAAATGAAAAAGTGGTATCCGCTTATGGAATCGGTGATAAGGTAAATGTGGCTCCTTTTAAAATTGGACAATCCATTGATGCCATCTATTCCAGCTTATATGTGGAACCTACTGTTGATATTGAGGTTGACGACAGTTCCTATCGTTTTGAATTGTCGGAGGAAGATATGAACATGAGGCCTTTGATTCAGCTAGGCGACATACATGTTCAGCTGTATTTGGATAAATTCACAGGAACTGTTTCAAGTATTCGGTTTCTGGATGATTCCGCCCTTTTAAAGCAGCAGCCTTATGAGTTGACCTATCATGGAAAAC
This sequence comes from Peribacillus sp. NPDC060253, assembly GCF_042727425.1. Lineage (NCBI taxonomy): Bacteria > Bacillati > Bacillota > Bacilli > Caryophanales > Bacillaceae > Peribacillus > Peribacillus sp. NPDC060253. The sequence continues at coordinate 105,777 of NZ_JBHXAS010000003.1, read as the reverse complement.
TTTTGACAGTTGAGGACCTTTCTAAAGAAGACTTGGTGAAGGTGGAAGATGGAAATGAGCAGCAGATTTTCGATATTACGAATATCATGCGCCGCAGATTTGATTTGAAGCCTTTAGAGTGGGATGGTCCTGCAGCGGAGGTTGCTTACCTTCATAGCCGGGAAATGACGGACACTCCTGAAGGAACCCATGTTTCTGAAGCAAATGGGGACTTGGAAAAACGTCTTGATGCAGGTCATGTTAAATACAAAGCAGCAGGTGAAAATATTGCGGCTAAGTATGTGGACGCAGCGGAAGTGATGGAAGGCTGGCTAAATAGTAAAGGGCATCGGGATGCGATGCTTAACGAGGAATTTACAGGACTGGGTGTTGGGGTTTATAAAAAGTACTACACCCAGAATTTTATAAAAAAATAAAAAAAACGGATCCAATTTGGGTCCGTTTTTTTGTTATGGCTCCTTTCATTATCAAGATGAAAAAGTTCCCTGTCAATACAGCACGAAGTTCACACTCATCATGGTAGACCTTCCCCTCAATGAAAATTCTATGTATAAATTGGCACGTACACGTTAATTCATCCCCTGTTTGCCTACATCCTTATGTAATTGAACAAGCATGAAATATATCAATATTTTCCTTTTGCTTTAATCCAACATGTTTATACCTCCTTTTCACTGGTATTACACGATAAGGAAATTCGATTGCATTTTCAAAGGAATGGATGCACTTTTTATTTCACTGTAGCATATGGTGGAATAGGCGATGTCTATGTGTGAGGTGAGAGTAATGGCAAAAAAAAAGCGCCCATCCGTCGATGGATTTCGGGAGTTTGTCAAGAAGCATCCTTATTTAGTGAACGAAGTGAGAAACAAGCAAGCAACATGGCAGGAACTTTTTGAAGAATGGTATTTACTCGGGGAAGATCATCCACGCTGGCAGGCTGACGGCAGTGTGAAAGATTCCTTGGTGAATTCAGAAACCCCGTCACAGCCGGAAGATAAGGGAGAACAGGGTACAGAGTTGATCGGTTCGTTAATGAGTGCAGTTAAAAATATGGATATGGGCCAGATTCAACAATATATTACCAATGCCAATCAGGCCATTGGAGCAATCCAAGGAGTTCTATCTGCTTTCCAAGGGAATAAATCAGGTGAGTCCAGTTCTCCACCAAAAGAAAAAGAGCAGAGAGCTAACCCTTTTATATTCACCAAAGATTAAGGAGGGCATTTCATGCGTCAAAATATATATGAATTCATTCAAACAAACGAAGATATGCGAAATTACTTGAGAGTACAACCTGGGTGGTATAAAAGACTAATGCGTAATCCCCATGAAGTGGATGTTTTTGAAACCGAAGCGAAATATTATTTTGAGAAGTCGATTCCCCATCGGGTTTCTAAATTTTCGGAAAGCGTTCAGGTTGCCTCCATGATGCTCCATATGTTCCAGGCAATGAACGCTCCAGGTGAATGAAGAAAAAAAGAGTAAAATACTCCTTTTGGCGAACAATAAAGGCAAAAGGGGGACGATGGTATGAGAAAGTTGATTTTGGTTCTAACAGTGTTGATGGCAGCTGCAGGTTGTGGAAAGAAAATACCGGAACCTGAGAATTCAGGAGCAGCTATAAAAGATGTATCTACCCTAAAAGCTGCCACCACTGTATCAAGCGTCCGAGATTCAGATGAAGATTTTCGGGTAAATACCTTTGTGAAAGGCAACTCTGTATACGTAGAGTGCTACTTGAAAAACTATGGTTTTTCTGAAGCGAATTCCGATCAATTGGCAACTGTGTCCGTATTTATTGATAATCAAAAGAAAGTCGATATGAGAACGGCAGCATTTATCTTAAAGGATATCCCGAATGGCATGCATAAAATAAGGCTGGAGATCTTAAATGATTCAGGTGAAAAAACAGGGTTGCAAAAAGAGTTTAAGGTACATATCACTTCATCGATTTAATCAAACCATTAGCATCTGAAAGAGAGAAATGGTAAAATGATGATGGAGGTGAGCTTGTTCATGCTTGCTACTATGGAAATCATCGACATTTTACAACAGGCTGACGGATTGGCTGATATGATCCTTCATTCTGATATAGGGGAAGAATATCTCCTTAGTTTATATAAATTACAGAGCGACAAAGAGGCACAGCGGAAGATTTCGAAGTTTACTTCATTAAAGGATCATTTTGAAGATGTTCAGAGGTTCGGTAAGTATCATCCGGATTATAAACGCATCAATTTAGAGACAAGAGAAGCTAAACGAGATATGGATATGCATCCTGCCGTTGCTGAGTTTAAAAGGGCGGAGACCGAATTGCAATCCGTTCTTGATGAGATAAGCGGAAGAATAGGCCGTGCGGTTTCCGAACAGGTCAAAACCCCTGCAGGAAATCCATTTTTTGTATCATCCGGTGGATGTTCATCGGGAAGCTGCGGAACTGGTGGAAGTTGTGGGTGCTCCGCTTAGCAATCATAACGAATGCCTACGAATTGGCATTCATGCAATGACATAAGGCCATCGAAATTCGGTATTGCTTTCGGATTTCGGTGGCTGTGTCATGTAAGAAAACCGCCATCGGGGCAGTGGGATATAATCAACCGAGGCATGCTTAACTTGAACCTCATCCCATACGAAGCTTTAGGGCTGCATTTACCAGTTGCAATCAACGAACGCTGAACGTTTAACTGCGAAATAGGATACAGTCGGGACAAAGGTTGCCGCAGCAAAACATCTTTTGTTGCGGCACAAAAAAACGATGGCGGAATACATATACATGTTCTTCCTGCCGTACAAAAATGGTTTCACAATGGAGCTGCTTGCCGCGCATTGAAAGGCTTGCGGCTTTTTTTATTAAGAAAAAAAGCTTACTTTTATCATTTTGTGCCAAATGATAATGGATATATATAAATGGTATGCCGGTGAACTTCCTGAACGAAGCTTGTGTAATTTCTTCATTATCTAACAGATGATCAATAAATTGATGCCAAATTTGATCTAAATCCATTGATTTGTTGGCTCCCTTCAAAGTATATATATTCATAATAGTAAGAGAATTTCGTTTATAATCTTTTTTCTTGGTTGAAAGTAAAGATTCTGCTATGCTACACTTAGTTAAAACCTTTATAAAAGGGAGTTATTGATATGCTTGGAGCGAGACAAGGAATCATCGTCTATTTACATACATTAAAACAAGCCAAAATGCTTAGGAAGTTTGGAAATATCCATTATGTTTCAAAAAAGTTGAAATATGTAGTCCTCTATACGAATATGGACGAAGTGGAACCACTGGTGGAGAAATTGAATAATTATTCGTTCGTAAAAAAAGTGGACCTTTCTTATAAGCCTTTTTTGAAGTTGGAATTTGAAAACTCCAAACCGGATAAAGCGAAAGAATATGATTATAAAATGGGAATTTGAAAAAAGCTGACTCATGCGGAGTCAGCTTTTTTCAATTCAGAGCATCAGCCTAATGGAGGTAGGTACCTATTCATTCGCAAAATGCCGATTAAGTGCTGGTAGTATAACTCGATTTCTGCAAAGAGAAACGAAGATTTCACATCGATTTCAATAATGGGTTTATCTAGTTCCTCCGACAAGTTCTCAAAAAGCTCATACCGTTTGTTTTTGGTGACATGAGGGTTTGGTATTCCTTCACGGCAAATATAAAGCGGTTGGAATTTCCCTGGGTCTGTAGGCGACATGACGATCACCAATGAGGTTACCTTTTTATCATGCATTGTAGTATGCAGGGCCAATAGCCTTGCAACTCGATGCTTCTGATTGCGTCCTACTTCAAGCAGTTCATATATATCGGAATATCCTTGTCCAAGTTCAATAAAACGTTGAATCAATTAAACCTCTCCTAACTAACTTATTATTCATTACTTTATCATTTTCCCTCATAAAAGAGAAGGACTACTTCATTGACAAAGAACACTAGACATCAGAGGTTTACAAAAAAAAAGCCCTGCAAAAATTTGCAGGGTCCTTCTATGTCTATTTAAGGACCAGAAGGCAAAGGGAGAGGAGAAACCGGAGGAAGAACTTATGGGGAAACGTAAGCCTTCTCCGCGGTTGGCAACAACACCTAAAAAGGAATGTTGTTATTCACATTATTGCCAAAAACGACTTTATTATTCAAAATGAAAGAGATTTATAAAAAGAATGATTGTCTACTATACAATGTAAAAAATTCATAAGTGGATGTTTATCTTGGAATGAAGGAATTGGCTTTTATTATTGGCTAGTTTTTTCTAATATGTTAGGATAGGAAAGTAACAGAAATTTGTCATAAAATGTGGTGAGAATGATGAGGGTCGTTTCCGGAACTTGTAAAGGAAGACCACTTAAGGCTGTACCGGGTACAGGAACCCGGCCGACTACGGATAAAGTCAAGGAATCCATTTTTAATATGATTGGACCTTATTTCGAAGGTGGGCTAGTCCTTGATTTGTTTGCTGGTAGCGGTGGACTGGGAATTGAAGCGTTAAGCAGGGGCATGGATAAAGCCATATTTGTCGACCGGGATTTCAAAGCAAATCAAACGGTTAAGACCAATTTGGAACTATGCAAGTTTTCAGACCGTGCAGAAGTTTATAAAAATGATTCAGAGCGTGCTTTAAAAGCATTGGTGAAAAGGGAAATGACTTTTGAGTTAATTTTTCTTGATCCGCCTTATAAGAAACAGAAGCTTGTGGATATTCTTGAAGAAATACATAAATACCGATTGCTGAACGATATGGGATATATTGTTTGTGAGCATGGCCATGATGTTACATTGCCTGAAACAGTTGGCGACTTTACCATTAAGAGAAAAGAAGTTTATGGCATGATTGCTGTTACGATTTATCAATGGGGAAACGTAGACGAACAGGGGGAACTATGAATGTCCAAAATAGCGATTTGTCCGGGGAGTTTTGATCCAATAACGTTTGGTCATCTTGATATCATTCAAAGAGGAGCGAATGTCTTTGATGAAGTATATGTGGTCATCGTGAATAATTCAGCGAAAAATTCCCTTTTTACAGTGGAAGAGAGGCTGGAATTGATTACTGAAGCGACGGCCCATATGCCAAATGTTAAAGTGGATTTCTATCAAGGATTGACGGTCGACTATGCTGAAAGCGTTTCCGCCAATGCCATTATCAGGGGATTAAGGGCAACTTCCGACTTTGAATATGAAATGCAGGGAACTTCAATGAACCGATTTCTTAACAGTAAGATAGAGTCATTCTTTATCATGACGAAAAATCAATATTCTTTCTTGAGTTCAAGTATCGTCAAAGAGGTTGCCAAATATGGAGGGGATATCTCCGAACTTGTGCCTCCTGTTGTCCAGAAAGCTCTTGCCAAAAAGTACGAGCAACAGAAAGAATAGAAAAAAGAGCATTGCCAACCGCGCAATGCTCTTTTTTCGGTTTAAGAAAGTTCTTTGAACAGCCTTTTTGTAAATATGATGATGTAAAGGGCAAGAAACCCGATTGTAAGAATAGGACCGAAATCAAGCATATTTTGGTAAAGAGAACTCGCATGTTCACCGGATACACTGACTGGTAAGGCGTGTATCGGGTTGACGCTATACTTATCGCCTTTATAGAGCGGTTCCCAAAGCAAGATGGTAATGATGGATGCCAGAAAGCCATGCGCTATCCTTGCAAGAAAAAATGGAGTGAAACGGATGTCCGTTGCGGCTATAATGCTGGCAACTTGCGCTTGAATGCTGAACCCGTTGAAAGCTAAGATGAAGCTTGTCATCACCGTCATTTGAAAGAGACTTGCATTTTCGACCGCACTGGTTAATTTTGAACCAAGAGTCATTTCAAACATGCCTGAGATGAACGGGAGGCTTAAGGAATCCGGGAAATTGAAAATATGTAAAATCCCTCCGATCCACGATCCGAGCAGTACGGTAATATTCATGTGAAATAGAAGCTTGTTGACTACTGAAAAAAGAATGATGAATCCCCCGATCATTAATAGGGTTTGAATGGATGAGAGAACCGCATCTCCAAGCAAACTGCCAAATGGTCTTGTTTCTTTTAAGCGGGTTCGATGCATCTGGCTAAAGGCCTGTCTAATGGACGGGAGCTTGGTCATTGCTTTTGTATAGGATTTCTCTTCTTTCTGCCGGTAAAAACGCATGATGATGCCTACACAAAAATTTCCTAGGTAATGAGAAAGTGCAAGGATGATCCCCAATTGAGGATTATGGAAAAAACCAACCGCGACGGCTACGAACAAAAACAATGGATTGGATGAATTAGTAAAGCAAACGAGTCTTTCGGCTTCAATGCGGGTCAATTGTTCCTCCTGACGAAGCCTTACCGTGAATTTTGCTCCAGCTGGAAACCCGGATGCAAGTCCCATCGCCCAGACAAACCCCCCCACCCCGGGTACCCGAAATAATGGACGCATAAATGGTTCGAGCATGACGCCGATGAACCTGACAACCCCAAAACTGATCAATAACTCCGAGAAAATCAAGAATGGCAGAAGTGAAGGAAAAACAATTTTCCACCACATATTCAGTCCACCTTTGGAAGCTTCAAAAGATTCTTGGGGAAAGATGATCAAGCCAATTGCCATCATCGTGACGGAGGTGGCTAACAATACTGTTTTAGATTTTGATATAAGCAAAATTCAGCCTCCTCTTGAAGGTTACTAAATAAGGGCAGTTCGTTTCGTATATAATAAAGATATGATAAGAACTTCCTTTTCTTAAAAAAGTAAGGTGCGTAATGGAATATGAATTGTAATGACATGTATAAATGAGGATGATCGTACAATGCGATTTTTTTTAAACAAGCACACAGGTACATAGACTTTTTCCGCAATGCTTGTATCACTGTCAATATAAATAATATGCTTCTATAAATCCGTTTAAGACCATAACTTTGAATGAGTGTTATTTCAATATTTTTATCATGTATGCGAGGGGGGATATCTTTGTCGAAACCAAAGGTCGGGCTTGCACTTGGGTCAGGAGGAGCTAGGGGGTTTGCACATATTGGGGTGATAAAGGTATTGCAGCAAGAAGGAATTCCGATAGATATGATTGCTGGGACCAGCATGGGGGCGATGGTTGCTGCCTTTTATGGAGCGGGTTCGGATATTGAAAGGCTATATAAGTTGTCCCGTGCATTTAAACGAAAGTATTATTTAGACTTTACGATTCCTAAAATGGGCTTCATTTCAGGTAAACGTACTAAGGAATTAATCAGGGTATTTACATATGGTAAGACATTTGAAGAACTAGATATTCCTGTAGCAGTTGTCGCCACTGATATAAAAACGGGGGAAAAGGTCATTTTTCAGGAAGGACCCATCGCCCCAGCTGTAAGGGCAAGCATTTCCATTCCCGGAATTTTCATTCCCGAAAAAATTGGAAATCGAATGCTGGTTGATGGCGGAGTCGTTGACAGGGTTCCTGTATCTGTCGCGAAGGATATGGGAGCAGACATCATTATTGGTGTGGATGTCGCCCATGTGAAACAAGATATGGAGATAAACTCCATCTATGATGTTATCATGCAAAGCCTCGATATCCTGCAAATGGAGCTGGTTAAAAGCCGGGAGTTTGCTTCAGACGTCATGATACGTCCCAGGGTTGAGAAATACAGCTCGAAATCATTTACAAATGTACAGGAAATAATTAGTATTGGAGAAGAAGCAGCAAGGGGAAAGATAGATCAAATTAAGCAAAGCATTGTTACTTGGAAGGAGTCCTTTGAAGATGAGCCGTAAAATGTATGTACGCACTTTCCTGGTGGTCGCTATACTTCTCATAGCATCAGCCCTTTATTCCCTACCTTTTTATGTATCAAAACCAGGAATGGCTAAGGAATTAGAGCCAATCATAGAGGTGTCCGGAGGTGATGAAGCTGAAGGGAGCTTTATGTTAACCACTGTAAGGATGGGCCGGGCGAATATTTATTCCTATATGCTGGCGAAGTGGAGCAAATATCAAGAGCTATATCCGGAAACCTCCATTCGAAGCGAAGATGAAACAGATGAAGAATATAACATCAGGCAGCTGCACTTAATGGATGGTTCTAAAAATAATGCCATTCAGATAGCCTATGAAAAAGCAGGGAAAGAAGTCGAATATGAATACTTGGGTGTATATGTTTTGGACGTGCTTAAAGGAATGCCGGCAGCCGAAGAGCTGAAAGCGGGCGACCAAATCATTCAGGTCGATGATGTTAAATTCAAGTCTGCACAAGAATTCATGGACTACATTAACGGAAAAAAAGCTGGAGATGAAGTCAAAATAGTCTATAAGCGGGAGGAGACGGAGAAAACAGCCGTTCTTTCATTACAGCCTTTTAAAGAAGACCCAAATAGGGTTGGGATAGGCATTTCACTAGATGATAATCGAAAAGTGACTACAAAACCGGCGATTGCCATAGATTCAGAACAAATAGGCGGTCCTTCTGCTGGTTTAATGTTTTCTTTGGAAATATATAATCAGTTGACAAAAGGGGATCTTACAAAAGGATACGATATAGCGGGTACAGGAACGATGTCGGATGATGGGACAGTAGGTCCAATTGGCGGGATTCAACAGAAAATAGTGGCAGCCGATAAATCTGGAGCCGAAATCTTCTTTGCCCCAAATGAAAACGGAGCAGATGGTTCCAATTATGAAGACGCACTCATAGCTGCAAAAGACATTGAAACGGACATGAAGATCGTTCCAGTTGATAACTTTGAGGATGCGTTAGCCTATCTATCGAAACTAAAAGGAAAAGAAAAATGAAAAAAAGCGCGGACAGTCATCTGTTTGCGCTTTTTTTTTGATGAAATTTCTTTTTTATAAGCAATATGCCAGGCTGAAAGCGATTCACTCAATAATGATGGGGGCTGCATATTCCCGTTTCATCAAGGCTGCTTGATATGGTTCGGATAAGCCCAATGCATACACCTGTGCCGCTCGTAAGTCGTTTTCAATGTCCTGCTCCTGATAGGAAGAAAGCTTAGAGATGAGCGGGATCGGTAAGCCTTTTTTGACGGTACGAAGATATTCCTGCCCCCTGCGAGTCATGCCAAGAAGCCTGATATAGGATGGATGCTCTTTATGTTTCATTTGTTCCTTTAATGTATGGGACAATATATGGACACACATCCTCTGGAGTCGGGTCCATGTGTAGCGCTTTGTTTTAAGTGCGTTCATGAATCCAGTGAAGTTCGAAGATTGTTTGGCCATCTCCTTTATTCGATACTCAATGCCCTCCTCGATTTCGTATATCCCTGCCAATTCGTTTAAAGAAGACGAGAGAATTCGGTATTTTAACATAGGCCAATACATTTCCCAGTCATGTAAGGAATGGTAGTGCGCTAAGTATTGCTTTAGTCCATTCATTGTCGGTTGAGGAACATAACTGGAAACAGGATCTAATTCCTGGTTTTGTTCATGGATGGCTTTTCGTATACCCGTTGCACTGGCAATACGATCATTGGATAACTTTGTTTCATGGTATCCGGCAGAAACCCTTTGAATCGTGTAAGGGCGAATGGAATAGCCATTTGAAAGGGCTGCACTTACATATTCCTTTCCAAGAATATTATTAGGCTTCGTCAAATCCAGGGCCAGATCACTTTTGATGATCGATTGATAGGCCTGGGCTGCACTTGCCGGATAACTATTCCCAGCGTCCATCGCCGATTTAATGGCTGCATCGAATGCGGCCGAATTATCCGAAAGGGTTTTATGGGCTGTGATGAATGGTTCAATTCTGCCATCCTCACTTCCAAAGCAAAATGAGTCACACCCAAGGGATTCCAAAAGAGAAATGGATCCATTTGCAAATATCTCCGCCTTCTGCGTTGCAAAAGCATAAGGAAGCTCGATAACAAGGTCGATGCCGCCATTTAATGCCATTTCAGTACGTGCCCACTTGCTGACGATAGCAGGTTCGCCGCGCTGTAAAAAGGGCCCGCTCATAACCGCCACCACGACATCCGCCCCCGTTGTTTCTCTACTTTCTCTTGCATGTAAAACATGTCCATTATGAAAAGGGTTATATTCGACTACTAAACCGCAAGCCTTCATTCGATCACCTCAGAGAAAAACTTTGTATTTTTCCAACTTAGTGCTAAAATAGTATTTCAAGTAAAATTACTATAATGATTCGTCGTGATTTTTTGTTTGAAATGAATCATAATCTTGAATAATCTGTTAGGATGACTACATTATAGTGTAAAGAAAAAATATTGACAAACTTATAATTGAAAGCTATAATTATTTTTGTTGCCTTGAGGTGATTTCATTTGAAATGGACGATTAGTCAACTTCAAAAAATTCGGGACAAAGATTTACGGTTTGATGAGCTGGTGGATGTCTTGGACATTAGAGAAAGAGACCCGCAAATACGCGACGTTTCTCCGATTAGAGTAGCAGGAAGAGCTGATATCAACTCGACCGAGATTACTTTTCACTTGCATCTTACTGGTGAATTAACATTACCTTGCTCCCGTACACTGGTAGACGTTAAATATCCGATTGATATTGATACAAAGGAAACCTTTCTTTTAAAGGCAGATGGCACTGATTTCTACGGAGATGATGTCACTGTTGTGGAAGGTGACGTTGTAGACCTTATACCGGTAATTAAAGAAAATTTATTGCTAGAAATTCCGATGCAGGTTTTTTGTGAGGATGTCGATTCGAACGAAGCTGCTCCTCGATCTGGGAAAGACTGGGCTGTTATTTCTGTCGAAGAAAATGAACATAAGGTTGATCCGAGATTTGCAAAGCTTGCCGACTTTTTTGACAACAATAAAGAATCTTGATTGGAACGAAAAATCGTTAATTCGATTTTTCCAGCTTTTTTATATTTTTTAAGGAGGTGGGAATAATGGCTGTACCTTTTAGAAGAACGTCGAAAACTGTAAAAAGAAAACGTCGTACACACTTCAAGCTTCAAGTACCTGGTATGGTAGAATGCCCGAGCTGTGGTGGAATGACTCTTTCACATCACGTGTGTAAAGAATGTGGAACATATAAAGGAAAAGAAGTTGTCGCAAAATAATTTCTTGACCTACTTGAAAGCTTTGCTTTCTTGATGCAACACGCTAATCAAAGCGCAGAGATTTTTTCTCTGTGCTTTTTTTACAAGTTAATTTGGCGCAATATTTGGAATTGTTCAAGTTTAATGAGGATTTCGGGGAAGGTGCTTACGTGAATCAGATGATTAAGGTTGAAACGGATATACGCGGTTTCATGAAGGTCCAATTTAATAGACCGGAGAAAAGGAATGCTGTGAATTATCAATTGATGGACGAACTTGAGACGATTTTGTCGGAAGCGGCAATCGATGACGAAGTGAAGTTGCTAGTCCTTACAGGAGTGGGGTCCGAGGCATTCTGCTCTGGTGGGGATTTGAGTGAATTTCATGATCTGTATACAGAAGAAGAGGCCTTTGGTATGTTATCGAAAATGGGCGAAATTCTTTATACACTAGCAGTTTTTCCAAAACCAACACTAGCGCTTATCAATGGAAGCGCAATCGGCGGGGGATGCGAAATAGCTACAGCTTGTGATTTCAGGCTAGCGAAAAGCGGAGTTAAGCTAGGTTTTGTACAAGGAACTCTAGGTATCACGACAGGTTGGGGCGGTGCTTCACTTTTACTTGAAAAAATACCAGAGCAAAAAGCGCTAAAGCTATTAATGGATGCAAAAATACATAAAGCAGAGGAAGCCGTGGAAATTGGTTTCGTAGATGAGATAGTCGGAGAGGGCAGTGATGGATGGGAAAGGTTCGCAGAAGATTTCCTTCGCCATGAGACAGGGGTATTGATCGCTTACAAAAAATTGTTGGTCAATAAATGGCAGGCTAGCGGGCTTAAAGGAAGAATGGATGCGGAAATCAGGGAATGTGCTAAACTGTGGGCGAGTGATGCCCATCATGCCGCAGTCAATCGTTTTTTAACTAAGAAAAAATAAATATTACACGCTCTATATTCTTCTATCTTTCCTAGCATGTGCATATTATGAATTAAAACTTGCTGGGAGGTAGAGAGATGTCGATTGCGAGACAAGATGCATGGACTCAGGATGAGGATTTGTTGTTGGCTGAAGTGGTGCTAAGGCATATACGAGAGGGCAGTACACAATTAAAGGCTTTTGAAGAAGTAGGGAAGCAGTTATCGAGAACATCTGCTGCTTGTGGATTTCGTTGGAATTCTTTTGTAAGAAAGCAATATAAATCAGGGATCGAGCTGGCAAAAAAACAAAGGAAAGAACAGGTAGTCAATGATGCTGAAATGGAAAGGGAATCCGTTGCAGTGGTCGAAAATAACACTATTGAACCAAAAGCGCCGCAGGAAGAAGAAAAAGAATCTATTACCCTTCAGGAAGTCATATTATATTTAACTAAAATGGATGAGTTCTTCCAGGTTGATAATAAGGAAAAAGAACGGATTTCTGAGCAGTACCTATTTCTAGAACAGCAAAATGTCCGATTGCAGGAAGAAAATGCCTTGTTAAAAGAAAACCTGAAAGCGGTTGAGGAGGATTATCGTGCGTTAATGCAAATTATGGAGCGGGCGAGAAAGCTTAGTGTACAAGAAGACGAAAAGACGAATCCGAAAGTGAGTTTCCAAATGGATAAGAATGGTAATTTAGAGAGGGTCAATAAATAAAAAATACGGGTGGAAAAATCCGCCCGCATTTTCTTTAATTTCTTAGTCTTGTGTATCTATTTCTATATCTTCTTGTTTGTCAAATGGGCTCCAAATCAGCGGGTTTTCTCCAAGGTCCCTTTCCATATCATAGGATACAGCAGAGAACCCCATCTTTTTCCAAAAGTCTTGTGAATGAACTCTTGGGTTGGTTTTGATAGGCATCTTTTGGCTTTTGGCGAATTCGACTAATGCTTTTCCGTAGCCTTTTTTCTGATAGTTAGGCAGGACTTCAAGTTTCCAAAGAACAAGGAAGTCCCTCGAATTGTCAAAATACTGGTCAAATTTAGCGCTTCTTTTATACAGGCTCATCCGGGCTACAAGTTTGTCGCCATAAAAGATTCCGTAAAAAGGTGATTGGCTGTCATTTTCAATGATGTTACCCTCTAGATCATCTAGCATTGAAAGTTCCTGGATCCCGTATTCTTTGAATTTTTTGAATTCCTCAAGCGTTTTAAAATTCACAAGTAATCTTTCCACCTTGTATTCCATAAAAAAGCTCCCCCTTAATTCTGATAAACCTCTTGTGATAGTCCCCATCTAAAGTCCATCCCACTGATCGCTACCATGTGGAACCCAGCTTAAGGCAAAATCTAGCATGACATCGATCGATTCACCCTTGCTGACTAAATGCTTACAGCCTTTTATCCTCCGTCCTATTCCTTCGATTACTCGTCGGTTGAGATTGGAGGTATCTTTTGATCCTATAAAGTCTAAAAATGGCTAAGCTTTTCGTATCTAATATACCATTAAATTTTACCTTAAAGAAGGAAATATATCTTCAATGGCGTATTTATAATACTTTCCATTGAATTTTATTGTTGGGCTGTTTCATTTATGCTAATTTAGCCGGTTTTATGAAAGTGAGGCTGTGAAAAATGATGCAGGATAAAAAAGATAATGTGTTAGAATAGTAAATATATTTCGAAAAGTAAGGAAGGGTATTATGAGAATTGGAATCATTGGAGGAGGGGCCATCGGGTTGCTGTTTGCGTCCCGTTTGAGTGGAAAACATAGAGTGACGCTTTATACTCGCACTGCAAAACAGGCCTCCATCATCAATCGTGCTGGTATCCGTCTTATTGAGAATGGTGAAAGCCGAGTGTTTTCCGGCATCATTTCGAAGGGCTTGGATGAGGGGATTACGGATCAGGATCTACTTATAACGACGGTTAAACAATATCATCTGCCAGAATTATTGCCTGCAATCAAGAGTATTCAGGTCCCATTGCTATTCTTGCAGAACGGATACGGGCATATTTCTTATTTGAAACAGCTGCAATCTCCAGCCATCTATGTGGGGGTAGTGGAGCATGGGGCATTGAGGCATGACAGGAATACCGTGGAGCATACGGGACCTGGCATTACAAGGATCGCTTCCTTTAAAGGGGATCTTGATCAACTCACGTTATTGAATGAAGATATTGCTCAATTTCCTTTTACTAAGAGTGAGGACTATCACTCGATGCTGATTGGTAAGCTTGTCGTTAATGCAGTAATAAATCCATTAACAGCGATACTTAATGTGGAAAATGGCGGTTTAATCACTAACGCCTTTTATTATCGGTTGTTTCAAGCTCTTTTTGAAGAAATCTCCGGTATTTTGGAATTGCGGAATAAAACGGAGTCATTTGAACATGTAAAATCCGTTTGTATGGCGACAGCGGGAAACCGATCGTCTATGCTTAAAGATCTAGAAAACGGCCGTGAAACGGAAATTGATGCTATTTTGGGTCATATCCTCTCGGAGGCAAAGCGTAAAGGGAAAAGTGATTGCCTGACGTCTTCCCTATATATGATGGTCAAAGGAAAAGAGTCTCAGGGGGGATGAGAGTGTGACGAACGTTGTTTCAAGTCTTGCCGCGATATTTATTACCTTGCCTTTTGTAGGGTATATACTTTTTTTTGTAAGTGCCAAAAAATTCACCGGAAACCACAGGTGCTCCGTTCAATTTGCGATGGACATGAGTACGCTGTTTTTCGTATTATCCGTCCATTATTTAATTATTACAATTTGGGATAAGCATATTCTTTGGGTGATTATGCTCATCGTGCTCATCAACGCCTTCGTTGTGGTCCTTGTCCATTACAAGGTGAAAGGAGAAATCATTTTCCATAAGGTATTAAAGGGTTTTTGGAGAGTGAACTTCGCCTTCTTTTTTGTCGCTTACCTTCTGCTATTCTCCATCGGATTAATAACAAGTATTACGAAGTTCTTGACTACATAACATAGAACATCGCAACAATTTTCTGCTGCTGGGCAACTTCTTTTGTTTTCTTAAACCGGAATGTTATACTCTAAAAAGAATTGTAGTTGCAGAGAAAGGGAGAACAGAAATGGAGATGAAAGATCTCGCGTTACCATCTTTAAACCGTTTTGCATCGGACTATTTACAAAACCGTCTTGAAGCGGAGGATTATTTTCACTATGACTTGTCTAAGCCGGACATTTATCGTAATAGATATAATGAATTGATGAATCGCTCTTTTTTACGTGGTGAATTATCGGATTACATACAACAATACATGTCTCATCTTCCAAGCAGTGCAGCTGTTGATGGAAATATTGAAAGATTGCGCAGGGATGATTCCGTTGTTGTGATTGGAGGCCAGCAGGCTGGGTTATTATCAGGTCCGCTGTATACCATTCATAAAGTGATATCGATCATTAAGCTTGCGGAAGAACAAGAGAAAGAACTGGGGCGGCCAGTCATTCCAGTTTTTTGGATAGCTGGAGAAGATCATGATTTGGCTGAAGTCAATCATGTTTATGTTATGAAAAACGGTAAACCGGACAAAAAAACCTATCCTTCCTATCAGCCGTATAAAACAATGGTTTCAGATGTGGAGCTTGAAACGGAAAAGGCAGGGAAGTGGTTTGAAGAAATTATTGAAACCTATGGAGAAACTGCCTTTACGAATAAACTCCTGATTGATATGAAAGAAACGATTAGTCAATCGAAAACCTTTGTTGACTTTTTTGCACGGCTGATTCATGAGTGGTTTCAGGAATATGGCCTTTTACTTGTCGATGCCGGAGATTCGGAATTAAGGCAAATCGAGAAGGGCTACTTTGAGTTGATGATCAATAAAAGTGAACGGATTGCTGAAGTGGTCGAGGAACAACAAACATACATGCATGCCAAAGGGTACGCAAAAATGATAGAAATGGATAAACAAGCCGCGAATTTATTTTATTATGATCCAGAAAAAAAGGATCGATGTTTACTCGAACGTGTAGAAGGCGGTTTCAGCGGGAAAAATGGTGAGGTATCATTTTCCAAGGAAGAACTCCTGAAGATAGCCAAAAATAATCCAGAACGACTTAGCAACAATGTCATTACACGCCCACTTATGCAGGAAATGCTTTTCCCTGTATTGGCTTTCATTTCTGGGCCAGGGGAAATTGCCTATTGGGCAGAATTAAAACAGGCATTTGAGTTGTTCGCAATGAAGATGCCGCCAATCATTCCTCGATTAAACATCACGCTTGTAGAACGAAGTGTCCAAACGGATCTTGAAGAAATGGAACTCGGTTTGGAAACTGTTCTGACTGAGGGTACCGCTAATGCTGTACAAAGTTTCCTTGATTCCGTGAAAGATGAGACGATCGATCATCTATTCGGTACGCTGAAATCGCAGCTTGAAGAGAACCATGAAAAGCTTTTCGAACACGCCGTTTCTTTAGATAGAGGACTTGAGCCGATGTTACATAAAAACATTGAATTCATCCAAAAGCAATTGGATTTCATGTATGGGAAGATCGGTGACCGGACAAAGGAACGTCATTCGGTTATATTGAAAAAATATGAACGGATAGCAAATTCGTTGTATCCTCTGGAGTCACCCCAGGAGAGGATCTGGAATGTTTTTTATTACCTGAATCAATATGGACCGGATTTCGTTCGCGATATCATGAAACTGGAATACCGGTTCAATAATCAGCATAAATTGATTTTCATGTAGAACGACGAACCATGAGTTTTTGGGGGAAAGTGGGGAACTGATCATTTGATTAACAGTTTCCACATTCCTATCCTGACGAGGGATAAATGAAAAATGGAAAAAGAGACAGGCGTCCAGCCTGTCTTTTTTCTGTTCCAAGAACACGGGGCAGGTAGTGCTTCGACAGTAAAAGTGGGTCTGCGCCTTCGTATGAGTTCGTTCGAGCGAATTTCAGGTTTTCTTAAATAAATTGACTAAATAAACTTATTTAGAAAAGAAGGGAATTTTTGCTTGGAAAGAGAAAGTAAAAACAAGTGGAGAAAGGTGGGGGAATGTGGTACATTGAGATTAGAATGTGGGGGTATTGGGTATGTTCATGGGAGAGTACCATCATAACATCGATATAAAGGGTCGTTTGATAGTCCCAGTGAAATTCAGGGATAATCTCGGGGAGCAATTTGTCCTGACCCGTGGACTCGATCAATGTTTATTTGGTTACCCTATGGAAGAGTGGAAGCAGCTTGAAGAAAAGCTTAAAGCCCTGCCTTTAACAAAAAAAGATGCCCGAGCCTTTACCCGTTTTTTCTTTTCAGCAGCAACAGAATGCGAAATAGATAAACAAGGGCGAATTAATATTCCCACGCCGCTTACTTCATATGGCCAATTGGAAAAAGAATGTGTAATTCTTGGTGTTACCAATCGTATTGAGATTTGGAGCAAATCCCTTTGGGAAAACTATTTTTCAGCTTCGGAGGATTCTTTCGCTGAGATAGCAGAAAATATGATTGGCTTTGATATTTAAGGCTGCCCTCAGAAATAGAGTCACTCAATAACCGATTGGAAGGATGTCTAGCATGTTTCAACATACAACAGTGTTATTAAAAGAAACGGTTGATGGATTGAACATCAAACCTGATGGAATTTACGTGGATTGTACTTTAGGAGGAGCCGGTCACAGCGAATACTTGCTTTCACAGCTCTCTGACAAGGGCAGGCTTTATGCTTTTGATCAGGACGAAACGGCGATCCGGAATGCTAAGGAAAAATTGGAAAGCTATGGCGAACGTATTGTTCTTGTTCCTAATAATTTTAAATACTTAAAAGAAGAGCTGAATGCCCGGGGAATCGAGAAAGTGGATGGGATTCTTTATGATTTAGGTGTGTCATCGCCACAATTGGATACACCGGAGCGGGGATTCAGTTATAACCATGATGCCCCTTTGGATATGAGGATGAACCAAAGTGCTGCCATTTCTGCCTATGATGTCGTGAATACTTGGTCATTCCATGAATTGATGCGAATTTTCTTTCAATATGGAGAAGAAAAGTTTTCCAAGCAAATTGCCAGGAAAATTGAAGCGGCACGTGAAATTAAACCGATTGAAACGACATTTGAGCTAGTTGAGCTTATTAAAGATGGGATACCGGCCCCGGCAAGACGTAAAGGCGGACACCCTGCGAAACGAGTATTCCAAGCAATAAGAATTGCTGTAAATGATGAACTTGGCGTCTTTGAAGATTCCTTGGAGCAGGCGATTTCACTCCTGGATTTGGAAGGAAGAATATCTGTCATTACATTCCATTCGCTTGAAGATAGAATATGTAAAACGGTATTCAAAAAAGCTAGTAGCTTGCCAGACCTTCCGCCTGGACTACCGGTTATCCCGGAAGAATTCAAACCATCCATGAAAATAATAACGAGAAAACCAATCTTACCTTCAGAGGATGAATTGGAAGGGAATAATCGTTCTCGATCCGCTAAGCTAAGAATCGCCGAAAAGCAAAAATTATAGAAAAAAACAGTAAGGGGGAACATGAATGAGTTCCATAGCCAAAAAAATACAAGAACAGCAATATGAAGACCAACAGCAGCAACAGACACATCAAACAGTGGTCATCCGTAAAGCGAAGATATCCATTGGTGAAGTTTTCTTACTATGTGCCCTTGCTATTATGGTTGCCTTTATGGGTGTGAAAATAGTTTCCGATCAAGCGACCATTTATGAAACGAATAAAGAGATCCAGCAAGTTGAAAAGTCCATTGATGAACAGAGTAAGGTGAATGATGATTTGAAGGTGCAGGTTGCTGAACTTAGTACATACGAGAGAATTTGGAAAAAAGCTGCAGCGCTAGGGTTCAAGTTAAATAAGAATAATGTGAAGGGTGTGCAGTGATAATGCAGAAACAAAAAAATATGAAGCATGGGGCAGCCGGATTATTCTTCTTATTCGGCCTGCTCTTTTTTGTTTTAATCTGCCGCTTTTTGTATATTCAGGTGACAGGTACGGCTGGTGGGGAAGTACTGGCATCGAAAATGGAGAAGAAATATGAAAAAAAACAGGTCATAGAGGCAAAAAGGGGCAGCATACTCGATACAAATGGTGAAGTCATCGCCGAGGATACCTCTTCCTATATTTTAAGGGCTGTGCTCAGTGAAAAGGAACCGGAGCACGTCAAAGATCCGGAAATGACCGCGGCCAAGCTCGCTAAATATATCGACATGGATGAACAGGAAATCTATGAGCGCCTTACGAAAGAAAAAGCATACCAGGTGGAGTTTGGAAGTGCCGGCAAGGATTTGACCCAGGTCGTCAAACAGAAAATAGAAAAATTGGAACTGCCGGGAATAACATTTGGAAGAACCAATAAACGTTTTTATCCAAATGGTATCTTCGCATCCCATCTGATTGGCTATGTAGAAAAAGATGAGAAAACAGGAGAAATGGCTGGTAAGTTCGGAATTGAAAGGTACCTTAATAAAGAATTGAAGGAAACGAACGGGGAGTTGACATATGACAGTGACTCATGGGGTCTTCTCTTACCGGATACGAAAGAAAAGGTGGTTGCACCGGATAATGGCAGTGATGTCACATTGACCATCGACAAGAAGATCCAAACTTTCTTGGAAGATTCGATGAGCAAAGTGCAAGAAAAATATGATCCCGAACAAATCATAGCAATTGTGTCCAATCCCAAAACGGGGGAGATCGTGGCGATGGGGCAAAGGCCTACCTTCCATCCAACAACAAAAGAGGGGCTAACGGATACATGGCGTAACCTTGCTATTGAAGAAACCTTCGAACCAGGTTCAACCATGAAAACATTCACCCTTGCCGCGGCTGTCGAGGAAGGGGTCTTTAATCCAAATGATAGTTTTGTATCAGGAACTTATAAAGCGGGTTCAGGGGAAATTCATGATCATAGTGGCATTAAAAGAGGAAAAAACATGACTTTTCTTGAAGGGGTTCAACGTTCTTCCAACGTAGCTTTTGCTACTCTTGCTATGGATAAGATCGGAGCTGATACCTTCCGTGAGTATTTGACCAAGTTCGGTTTCGATAAAAAAACGGGGATAGATTTGCCAAACGAGATAACCGGTAAAATTCAATATAAGTATAAGCTTGAAAAAGTGACAACTTCCTTTGGACAAGGTTCGACCGTTACCCCGATACAACAGATCCAAGCAGCTTCCGCGATAGCTAATGACGGAAAAATGATGCAGCCGTACGTGATTAAAAGCATTTCGGATCAGGATACTGGAAAGGTTTTGAAAACGACAAAGCCAAAAGTGACCGGGGAACCGATTTCGGCAGAAAGTGCAAAACAAGTCCGTGACTATTTGGAAACGGTAATTTCTTCAAAAAATGGAACAGGGAAGAAATATGCCATTGATGGATATGATGTAGCAGGGAAAACCGGTACAGCACAAATAGCTGGTCCGACAGGTAAATATTTAGTAGGGAAAAATAACTATGTATTCTCCTTTTTAGGTATGGCTCCAAAAGATGATCCGCAATTGGTCATGTATGTGGCGGTCAAGAAGCCAAAGCTAGGTGTATCTTATGTTGGGGCAGACCCATTGTCAGAGATATTCAATCCTGTTATGCAAAATAGCTTGCAATATTTAAACATAAAGCCTTCTGATGTGAAAAAACAAAAAGCAAATAAAATCATTGACTATACGAATCAAACGGAGAGTTCAGCCCTCAGGGAGCTGAAGGAACTTGGCTATGATGTAAGCACGATCGGAAGTGGGCGGAAAGTACTCGATCAATCGCCGAAATCCGGGAGTACACTCCTGCAGGGTGAAAAAATAATCTTGAGAACGGAAGGTGAAATGAAAGTTCCTGATATGGAAGGTTGGTCCTTACGCGATGTTATGAAATTAGCTAAGGTTGCGAAGCTGGATCTGCAAACTACAGGAACTGGGTATGTGAGTAAACAAAATCTTGAGGCAGGGAAAAAGATGAAGGAAGGTGACTCCTTCAAAATTGAATTATCCCAGCCTGAAGGGGCTTCTGAAGATATACCGACTAAAGAGAAAACCGAGTGAAAATGAGGAGGGGGTGATCCAAACGGATCACCCTCTTTATTTTTTTGAATTGTTCTTAGTCTAGCTTGGAGTAGACAAGCATATATTGAAGCATGTATGAAATGGAGGTGCCTGTTTTTGCGTGTTTCGAATGTTACTGTCCGAAAACGGCTGGCGATCGCATTGGCAGTAGGTATCGTTGTTTTTTTTATCATTGATATCCGTTTGGGAATTGTACAATTTTACCTTGGGGATAAGTTGACGGGTCTGGCTAAAGACTCCTGGAGCAGGAATATTCCTTTTGAAGCGAAGCGAGGAGAGATTTTGGATCGGAATGGTGTGGAGCTGGCAACGAATATATCAGCACCAACCGTCTATGTCATCCCGAGACAGATTGAAAATCCTGGGGAGACGGCGGAACAGCTTGCTTCAATATTGGATATGACTAAGGAAAAGGCTTATCAATGGTTAACGAAACAGGCGATGAGTGTCAGAATCCCGGAAGGCAGAAAGATATCTCATGAAAAGGCGAAGGAAATTAAGGCATTAGGTATAAAAGGTGTATATATCGCTGAAGACTCAAAGCGTCACTATCCATTTGGAGAATATCTTTCACATGTTCTTGGTTTTACGGGCTCTGATAACCAAGGATTGATGGGAATAGAATTGTCTTATGATAAGGAGCTAAGTGGGGAGAAAGGATTTGTTAAATTTTATTCGGATGCCAAAGGTAAAAGACTTGAGAATATGGCCGATGACTATAAGCCTCCAGTTGATGGAGATAACTTGAAGCTGACAATCGATAGCAAAATCCAGACAATCGTGGAGAGGGAGCTCGATAATGCGGAGGCAACGTATAATCCGGATGGCCTAATTGCCATAGCTATGAACCCGAATACCGGCGAAATATTAGCGATGTCCAGCAGGCCGACCTTTGACCCGGCCAATTTTCAAAATGTCCCCTCCGAAGTGTATAATCGCAATTTACCAGTTTGGAGTATATATGAACCGGGTTCGACTTTTAAGATCATCACCCTTGCTGCAGCGCTGGAGGAAGGGAAGGTAGATTTACAAAGGGAACATTATTATGACTCCGGGCATGTAGAAGTGGCGGGGGCAACGCTTCATTGCTGGAAAAGCGGAGGACATGGGGACCAAACGTTTCTTGAAGTTGTCGAGAACTCATGTAACCCTGGATTTGTAGAATTAGGGAACCGGCTTGGTAAAGACAAGCTGTTTAAATATATCAATGATTTTGGGTTTGGACAAAAAACGGGAATTGATTTAACAGGAGAAGGAAAAGGAATCATGTTCAATATGGATCGAGTTGGCCCGGTTGAACAGGCAACCACTGCGTTTGGACAAGGTGTTGCAGTAACTCCCATTCAACAGGTGACAGCGGTATCGGCCGCAGTGAATGGTGGAACTTTGTATACGCCTTATATCGCCAAGGAACTGGTTGATCCAAAAACTGGTGAAGTATTAATGAGAAAGACCCCACAGGCCAAGAAAAAGGTGATTTCGGAAGCGACCTCAAAGAAAGTCCGTGAAGCACTTGAATCTGTTGTAGCGCAAGGCAGCGGTAAAGGAGCGTTCGTGGAGTCGTACCGAGTAGGCGGGAAGACAGGTACAGCGCAAAAAGCTGAAAATGGCCGATATCTTGAAAATAATTATATTCTCTCATTTATTGGTGTCGCTCCAGCTGATGATCCACAAATCGTCGTCTATATCGCGGTGGATAATCCGAAGGGTACGGTACAATTCGGTGGGGTCGTTGCCGCTCCGATCGTTGGGAATATCATGGAGGATTCACTTAGGGCCATGGGTGTCAAGCCTAGAAAAAACCAGATTGAGAAAGAGGCGGTCTGGACAGATCCAGTAATGGTCGAGGTACCTGATGTTGTGGGCCTGAGCAAGAAAGAGTTGCAAACACAGCTCATTGATCTTAAGCTGGATATTGCCGGTAATGGGGATAAAGTCATAAATCAAGCACCAGATCCAGGTGTTAAAGTAAAAGAAGGCTCTACAATAAGAATTTATCTTGGCGAAAATACAGAATAAGTATAATATAATAGATGAATAGTTAAAGCGGCTGAAGAAACATCAGCCGCTTTGTTTACGGAGTCGAGATAACCCCGTATAATTAAAAATGGTTTCTCGACAAGCCAAGGCTAATCACATATAATGAATCCTCAAATTAAGTTGAGAGGGATGGAAAAATGAAGCTTCACAAATTACTATCTTATTTACACTCCTTATTCACCTATGAAGGAGAGAATCCTGAAATCACCTCCATTGAAAATGACAACCGTAAAGTCAAAGACGGAAGTCTATTTGTTTGTATAAAAGGTTATACAGTCGATGGTCATGATTTTGCCCAATCTGCTGTTGAACATGGAGCTGCGGCAATCATTGCCGAAAGGCCGCTTGATTTGGAAGTACCCGTGATCGTTGTCAGGGATTCAAACAGGGCGATGGCGGTACTTGCCGATGCATATTATAGTCATCCTACCCAAAAGATGCGTCTTATTGGAATTACAGGTACGAACGGAAAGACGACCACCAGTCATTTACTTGAAAAGATTTTCGAGGATCGACATGAAAAAACAGGATTGATAGGCACGATGTATACAAAAATTGCCGATACGGTATATGAAACCAAGAATACGACGCCTGATAGCGTTACGCTGCAAAAGGCTTTTCATGAAATGACCGAAGCGTCTGTCTCAACGGCCATAATGGAAGTTTCTTCGCACGCACTTGAACTTGGGCGCGTTCATGGCTGTGATTTTGATATTGCTGTTTTTACGAACCTCACACAGGACCATTTGGATTTTCATAAAACCATGGACAGATACCGACAGGCAAAATCCTTGTTTTTCTCACAGCTCGGAAATGCTTACATAGAAAATCGTCCTAAATATGCTGTACTTAATGCTGATGATGAGGCAACGGGTGATTTCATTAAAGCGACCGCTGCTACTGTCGTCACATACGGCATAGACAAAGAAGCCGATATTAGGGCCAGGGATATAAAAATCAATGCAAATGGCACATCTTTCACCTTGACAGCAGGTAAAGAAGAGCGTTACATTCAGCTGAAGCTCATTGGGAAATTCAGTGTTTATAATGTACTCTCAGCCATCACAAGCGCTTTATGCGCTGGGAACGATCTGGATGAGACAATTAGGTCCATCGAGGAAATAAAAGGTGTTGCGGGCCGTTTTGAGCTCATTACAGCAAATCAGGGCTTCCCAGTCATAGTTGACTATGCCCATACTCCGGACAGTTTAGAAAATGTACTGAAAACTGTGGGTGAGTTTGCAGAAAAGAAAATTTTTGTGATAGTGGGCTGCGGCGGGGACCGAGACAAGACAAAGCGCCCTATCATGGCTGAAATTGCATGCAGCTTGGCTACTGACCCTATTTTCACCTCGGATAATCCACGAAGTGAAGATGCAGCACAAATCCTTAGGGATATGGAAGCTGGTGTAGTGGGTAAAGAATATACGGTTATTGAAGACCGCAGGCAGGCTATCGCTTATGCTGTTTCCAAGGCGGAAGAGGGCGACGTTATTTTAATAGCCGGAAAAGGGCATGAAACATATCAATTGGTCGGTGACGAAGTGCTTCACTTCGATGACCGTGAAGAAGCGGAAAAGGCGATTCAAAGACGTTTAGGTTCAGTTTGAATCAACGTTGAATTAGCCCCGGCTGCAAACAAGAAAAGACAACAAGCAGAATTTTATATTTGAATTGTGTTAGGAATGAGGGAGTAAGGAATGTTGGAACAAGTAATTTTTTATACGATTTTGGTGGCGTTTTTAGTAACCGTACTTCTTTCGCCGGTTTTCATCCCGTTTTTAAGAAGGTTGAAATTCGGGCAAAGTATCAGAGAAGAAGGCCCACAATCGCATCTTAAGAAAACGGGAACACCCACCATGGGCGGTTTGGTCATTTTATTATCGGTTACCATCGCTACATTGGTTATGACTTTTAAATTTTCGGTACCTTCAACAGAAACGTATTTATTATTATTCGTAACTTTGGGCTTTGGTTTACTAGGTTTCTTGGACGATTTCATCAAAGTGGTCATGAAGCGTAACCTAGGACTGACATCTAAGCAAAAACTGATTGGTCAAATAGTGATTTCGGTCATCTTTTACTTCGTCTTTAAGCAGACAGACCGTTTTAATCCGGAATTGACGATTCCAGGTACTGACTTTTCTGTTGATTTTGGCTGGTTCTATCTCTTTATCGTTATTTTCTGGCTGGTAGGTTTTTCGAATGCCGTCAACTTAACGGATGGGCTTGATGGACTTGTCTCAGGCACGTCAGCCATTGCATTTGGTGCCTTTGCCATTTTGGCCTGGAGTCAGTCACAATATGATGTCGCTATATTTTCGGTGGCTGTTGTCGGTGCAGTACTCGGATTTTTAGTATTCAATGCACATCCCGCAAAGGTATTCATGGGAGATACAGGGTCCTTGGCACTTGGAGGGGCGATCGCTACCATCGCTTTATTAACGAAGCTTGAAATTCTCCTGGTAATCATTGGCGGAGTATTCGTTATAGAGACGCTCTCGGTAATCTTACAGGTAGGATCTTTTAAAACGACTGGTAAACGTATTTTTAAAATGAGTCCGCTGCACCACCATTACGAGCTTTCTGGTTGGTCTGAATGGCGCGTCGTCGTGACCTTCTGGACAGTAGGCCTGCTGTGTGCGGTACTCGGAATCTATTTAGAGGTGTGGATATAATTGAAAGAGACAGTCAAGTATTCAGAGAAAAAAATATTGGTTTTGGGATTGGCAAAAAGCGGAGTGATGGCAGCTTCGCTTCTACATAAATTAGGTGCATTCGTGACGGTTAATGACATGAAGCCATTATCGGAAAATCCAGAGGCTCAAGGACTTCTAGAACAGGGAATCAAAGTCATCTGCGGTAGTCATCCGATTGAACTTCTTGATGAGGGCTTCGAATTGATCGTGAAAAACCCAGGAATCCCCTATCGGAACCCTATAGTAAAAGGTGCATTGGAAAAAGGAATCCCGGTTATTACGGAAGTTGAATTAGCTTATCAGATTAGTGAGGCGCCTTTCATAGGCATCACGGGTACAAATGGGAAAACGACTACGACTACATTGGTTTTCGAAATGTTGAAGACCGGTGAGAAATCACCGCTTATCGCTGGGAATATCGGGACTGTAGCTTCTGGTGTCGCCGAGAAAGCAAAATCCGATGATTCGATCGTCATCGAATTATCATCGTTTCAGCTAATGGGAATAGAAGAATTTCGTCCAGAAATCTCTATCTTGACAAATTTATATGATGCGCACTTGGATTATCACAGCTCCAAACAGGAATATGCAGAAGCAAAAGCTGCGATTGCAAAAAACCAACTAGCTTCAGATTTCATGATTTATAATGCAGATCAAGATGCTGTTATATCCATGGCGAAAAAGACCAAGGCTGAACTTGTTCCATTTTCAACGGAAGTGAAACATGAAAATGGAGCCTATGTTGAAGAAGGAGCCGTTTACTTCCGTGGAGAAAAAATCATTGAAGTTTCCGAGATCGCCCTTCCTGGAAAACATAATTTGGAAAATGTGCTAGCAGCTATTTCAGCGGCCAAACTGAAGGGTGTCGCAAACGAAGCCATTCAGACTGTACTGAAAACATTTTATGGTGTGGAGCACCGTCTGCAGTTCGTAACAACGATCGAAAATCGCAAATTTTATAATGATTCAAAAGCGACGAACATTCTTGCAGCTTCCAAAGCGCTAACATCCTTTACGGAACCAGTCATCTTATTGGCTGGCGGTTTGGATCGCGGAAATGAATTCGATGAGTTAAAACCGGCTATGAAAAATGTCAAAGCGGTGATAACTTTTGGCGAAACAGCTGAAAAAATAGAGCGGGTAGCCAAAGAAATAGGAATAACGAATATAAAACGTGTCGATAATGTAGAAAAGGCCGTACCGGCTGCATTTGAATTATCAAATGAAGGCGACTGTATTCTCCTCTCCCCAGCTTGTGCAAGCTGGGATCAATATAAAACTTTCGAGCAAAGAGGAGACATGTTTATGGAGGCCGTGCATAAACTTAAGTAACAGCTTTCGCAGAAAGAAGTGAACCTGCTTCTACGTTGACACCTTGGAAAAAAGCGATAATGAGCCGTTATCGCTTTTTTTTTGACTAAAGTGCTGACAAGCAATCAGCCATTGAGTTTTATATTCGTACAGGCTCGAAAAACTTCCTAGAGGTGGATGTCCGTGCCATTAAAAAAATCGAATCCCGATCTCATTCTCATTATCGTCACCTTAAGTCTTTTGACCGTTGGGTTAATCATGGTTTACAGCGCGAGTGCCATTTGGGCAACATATAAATTTGATGATTCATTTTATTTTGCAAAAAGACAGTTGCTGTTTGCCTGCGTTGGGGTCATAGCCATGTTTTTCATCATGAATGTGGATTATTGGACGTGGCGGACTTGGGCCAAGATTTTGATCATCATTTGTTTCATTATGCTCTTGGCAGTGCTTGTACCAGGTATAGGGATGGCGAGGAATGGATCGAGGAGCTGGATTGGTGTAGGTGCCTTTTCTGTCCAACCTTCTGAGTTTATGAAGCTGGCAATGATCGCTTTTTTAGCTAAGTTTTTATCCGAACGGCAAAAGCTGATCACCTCCTTTAAAAAAGGAATGCTTCCGTCCTTGGGGTTAGTATTTTTGGCTTTTGGATTAATCATGTTACAGCCCGACCTTGGAACGGGAACGGTAATGGTAGGAACATGCATCGTTATGATTTTTATTTCCGGGGCAAAAGTCAGCCATTTTTTAGGCTTGGGGTTAATCGGGATAGCTGGTTTTATCGGTCTGATTTTGTCAGCGCCCTACCGGATAAAGAGGATCACATCATTTCTGGATCCATGGGAAGACCCTTTGGGTAGCGGCTTTCAAATGATTCAATCGTTTTATGCAATCGGCCCCGGGGGATTGTTCGGGCTGGGGCTTGGGCAAAGCCGTCAGAAGTTTTTCTATTTACCGGAACCGCAGACCGATTTCATTTTTGCCATACTTTCCGAGGAACTGGGGTTCATCGGAGGCTCTCTGGTCATCTTGTTATTCGCGCTAATGCTTTGGCGTGGCATTCGAATCGCTCTTGGAGCCCCTGATTTGTATGGGAGCCTTGTAGCGGTCGGAATCATTGCAATGGTGGCCATTCAAGTGATGATCAATATAGGGGTAGTAACGGGATTGATGCCAGTTACGGGTATCACCTTGCCCCTCTTAAGTTATGGCGGTTCATCGCTGACACTCATGTTGATGGCAATCGGGGTGCTATTGAATATTAGCCGCTATTCAAGGTTCTGACATCAAGAAAATAAAAGGTATGGCAAAAGGGAAGTCCTGTTAAACATGGGGCTTCCCTTTTTTTATTTTTAAATTGAAAACCTTTGCAGGAAAACGATATTGAAGGGCATCTTTCGGAAATTTAGAAAAAAATGAAATGACGCTTAAATATTACCAGTAATGAATGTTGGGGAATCCACAATAAATATTGGCAATACGTCTTTGTTTAGACTATAGTATAAGAGGGTTAGGCCGTACTGGCGCTTGCTGCTGTTCATTTTTCTGCTTAAAAGGTGTTATCATTCTTGTAAAATAAGTGACCTCATGGAAGAGGAAATGAAAATCATTATTTGGAGTTTTTGGAACAACGAGGAGGTTTATCATGGATAAAGTGATAAAGCAATTAACTGAAATGAAAATCGGCAAAGTTCTTGAACAGGAACCACTTGCGAATCATACAACTATGAAAATTGGAGGGCCGGCTGATTTATTCATCGTGCCATCTTCCATTGAAAATATAGAGAAGACGATGCAGGTCATCAAAGAAACAGCCATACCATGGAGGGCGATTGGCAGGGGCTCAAACCTCCTTGTCAGTGATGGCGGAATTGAAGGTGCCGTGCTTAAACTGGGGAAAGGACTTGACCACCTTGAGATAAATGGCGCGGAGATTAAAGCTGGCGCAGGTGTGTCACTTGTCAGCTTGTCCGTTCAAATCAGTAAAAAAGGGTATGCGGGATTGGAATTTGCCAGTGGGATCCCCGGTTCGGTCGGTGGCGCTGTCTATATGAACGCTGGTGCACACGGTTCCGATATGAGTGAAATCCTTAAGGAGGCACATGTTCTTTTTGATGATGGAACTTTGGCTTGGCTTTCTAAGGAAGAAATGGAGTTTTCTTATCGTACTTCTTTACTTCAAAAGAAAAGACCCGGAATCGTATTGGAAGCCATTTTTCAATTGACTGAGGGCGATAAAACCGAAATCGTTGAAAGAATGCAGAATAACAAAAACTATCGTAAAGATACCCAACCGTATAATCTTCCATGTGCCGGGAGCATATTTAGGAATCCGCTTCCCCATCATGCAGGTAAATTGGTGGAGAATGCCGGCCTGAAGGGCCACTCGATTGGCGGAGCGCAGATTTCCCCGATGCACGGTAACTTTATCGTTAACACAGGTAATGGAAGTGCAGCGGATGTTCAAGCCTTGATCCAGCATGTGAAGGATA
This sequence comes from Peribacillus sp. NPDC060253, assembly GCF_042727425.1. NCBI lineage: Bacteria > Bacillati > Bacillota > Bacilli > Caryophanales > Bacillaceae > Peribacillus > Peribacillus sp. NPDC060253. The sequence goes on along the minus strand of NZ_JBHXAS010000003.1, from coordinate 76,251 downwards.
CAGTGTATGATAAGTTTGGCATTGAAATGGAAACAGAAGTGGAAATCATCGGCCGGAAATAATAGAGGATTTATTCTTTATATCCAAATTTTGTGGTATAATGTGTTACCTTTTAAGTTTAGAAATACCGAATTTTGAGCTTGTCTAGTTTTCGTATTGTGACATAAAACCATCCATTTTTTCAGGAAGAGGTGAAAGGGATGGAAAAGGGGAAAATCGTTTCCATTGAGGACCGCATCCCGAAATTAAAACAATTAAGAAAAAGCAAAGCAAACAGACGACTTGTTCTTTTGCTTTCCCTTTTCTTCATTCTGGTTGCTTGTGTGCTTTATTTCTTATCCCCGTTAAGCTATGTGAAATCCGTGCAGGTAGAAGGGAATCGCTATTTCACTTCCAAGCAAATCATTAAATTGAGTAAAGTGAAGAAGGATCGGAGCATTTGGAAGGTTGATACTGGGGCAGCAGCCGCTAATATTAAAAAAAATCAGGAAATAAAAAGCGTTAAGGTAACTCCTGTATTTCCTAATTCCATTAAAATTACGGTTTCGGAGCATAACAGAATGGCATATCTGTCCAATAATGGGAAGTTTGCTCCCATTTTGGAAAACGGGACCGTTTTGGATGAGTTAGCAACTGGCGAAATTCCAGTATTTGCCCCAGTTTTAATTGGTTTCAAAGAGGGTAAAGAATTAAAGTTGCTTTTAGAAGAGCTGGACAAGCTTCCTGTTGAGATTCAGAATGCCATTTCGGAAATTCATTATGATCCAACCAAAACCGATGTCTACCATATTGTCATGTTTATGAACGATGGGTTTGAAGTAAGTGCGACAAGCCGGACTTTATACGAGAAAATGATTCACTATCCATCGATTGTCAGTCAGTTGGATCCAAAGGTAAAGGGAGTCATCGATCTTGAAGTGGGTTCTTATTTCAAAGCATATAAAGACGCTGACCAAAAGGAAGACACGAATGATGAAAATTAAGGGCAAACGGGTGGTTTTACCCCTGGTTTGCGTGGTTCTCGGATTTATGATTGCCTTCTCCTACAATCTGACTAAAGATGGTAAAGGAGTAAGGAAGGACAAAGCCTGGGATCAAGAATATGAACTCAGGCAGCAACTGATCGAGCAAGAGGAACGAAACCGGGAACTTCAGAGGGAACTCCTTCAAAAGCAAGGAAATGTATCCAAAATTGAAAAAGACTTAGCGCAGGAAAAGCAGCTATTTTTCAATTTGGCAAAGGATACGGAGAAATACCGGATGTATCTCGGAAAAGTGAAAGTAAAAGGAACGGGCCTTCAGGTGACCCTTGAAGATGGTACAGACATGGGCTCAGAAGCCAATGTAAATAACTACCTGGTTCATGAGCAGCATGTCTTCAAGGTTGTCAATGAACTATACATATCAGGTGCAGAGGCTATTGCGATTAATGGTCAACGGTTAAATCATGATTCCTATATAATCTGTAATGGACCTGTGATAACAATCGATGGCCATCAGCATCCTGCTCCATTTATCATTTCTGCAATTGGGGACCCTGAGGTACTTGGTGCTTCCCTGGACTTGCCTGGTGGCATTAAGGAACAGCTGGTTAATGAAAATATTATCTTTACAGTGGAAAAGCAAAAGAATATCATTTTTGATCCAATTATTGGAGGTTGATTAGATCGCCGGATTTGATGAAAGATTGGTGAGAAACTGGAAATGAAAAAAAAGCTTGCTTTTAGTTTGGTTACTTTGATTGCTGGCTTCATGCTCGCTATTCAATTCAATTTGGTGAATCAACCTGTCGTTTCCGATACAAGGGATATGTGGGAGCTGAAAAATGATTTATTGAAAGAACAGCAGACCCAGGTGGATTTAATAGAGGATATTAGTAAGCTTGAGGGAAAGATTGCATCCTATGAAACAAAGAAAAATGAGAGTAAAGAAGAAGTATTGCGTGACACCCTGACGGAATTAAAGACTGACGCAGGTTTGACCGAAATAAAAGGCAGTGGGGTAATCGTGTCCATACAACCGATTAAAGAAGAGATCCTTCTTGGTGAGCGGATTGAGTACATTTCACCTGTATTGCTAAGAAGGCTCATTAATGAGATGTATAGGTTTGGTGCTGACGAAATTTCCATTTCAGGACAAAGGTACATATCATCTTCGGTGATTCGTGATATTAATGGTCAGCCGAAAATAGATGGATATCCCCTAGTTGATTACCCTGTCGAAATGCAGGCACTGACCGTTAATCCAAAGAAGCTGAAGCAGCGTATAGAAGGTTCTGAACTAATGGATGATTTCTTTATAGATAATTTTGAAGTGCAAATTAAGACGCCTTCTGGTGAGTTGACATTGCCGGCATACCAAAATGAGATTAATGTGGAGCATATGAAACCCATTATGGATGGGGGGGAATCGTAATGTGGCTGCCAGTTTTTGGACTCCTGATTGGAATCACCCTCGGTTTTTTGGTGGATTTCGATATTCCACATGAATATTCAAATTATCTCTCCATTGCGGTGCTTGCAGCTTTTGATACCTTATTTGGAGGCATACGGGCTCATCTGCAAAATCTTTATGATGAAGTAGTATTTGTTACCGGATTCTTCTTTAATATTGTTTTGGCCGCAGGTTTGGCTTTTCTAGGTGTACATCTTGGTGTAGACTTGTATTTAGCCGCAATCTTTGTGTTCGGCGTAAGACTCTTTCAAAATATTGCCCTGATTAGAAGGATCCTAATTGAAAAATGGTCCATTTCCCGGAAAAAGCAGAAAAAAAATCTATAATTTTAAAGGGAATTACGTGATAAATGACGAATAGTTTATGGCAGTATCTAGTTTAGAAATGATAGCAGTTTCATTGAGAAGCGAACAATAAGGCACGATAAAGTGAGAAATCTGCGAGTATTGTTTGGGAAATATGAAATGAACCGCTTATTATGAAATTTGCGAGTTGTTGTAATCAGTTTTGTCATTCTATAATGAATAGGTCTTCGATATAAAAATGTTATTCTACTAAAACATGTATAAAACTGAAGGAGGTGCCATGGAATGAACAGCAACGAAATTTACGTAAGTCTTGACATCGGTACATCCAGTGTAAAAGTTATCATTGGGGAAATGGTCAATGACACATTAAATATAATTGGCGTAGGAAATATTAAATCAGAGGGGCTTAAAAAAGGTTCGATCGTCGGTATTGATGAAACCGTCCAATCCATTCAAAAGGCTGTAGAGCAAGCAGAACGGATGATAGGGATGGAGATAAAAAAGGTAATCGTCGGTATAAGCGGAAATCACGTGACGCTTCAGCCATGTCATGGGGTAGTAGCGGTATCCAGTGACAATAAAGAAATTACCGAACATGATGTTTTTCGTGTTAGAGAAGCAGCGGAGTTAATAACGATACCATCCGACAGGGAAATTATCGACGTGGTTCCAATCCATTACAAGGTTGATGAACTTGATGAAATCAGTGATCCAAGGGGCATGATAGGTGTTCGGTTGGAAATGAGAGGGATTTTAATCACAGGTCTTCGGACAATTTTACATAATACGCTGCGGTGTGTGGAAAGGGCAGGGTTAGAAATAACCGATATCGCTCTTCAACCCTTAGCCGCAGGTTCCCTTGTTTTATCCAAGGATGAAAAAGAACTTGGTGTTGCTCTGGTCGATATTGGCGGAGGTTCAACGACTCTGGCAATTTTCGAACAAGGCTATTTACAATACACGTCGGTGATACCTATAGGCGGGGAAACACTGACGAAGGATCTTTCCATCGTTCTAAGGACAACGATGGAAGAGGCTGAGAAAATAAAAGTAAAGCATGGACATGCCTTTTATGATGACGCTTCTGAAGATGAAGTATTCCAAATACCAATCATCGGCAGCGACCAGCAGCAGCCCTGCAACCAGTTAATGCTTTCGGATATCATTGAAGCGCGAGTGACCGAAATATTCGAGTTGATTCAAGATGATTTGAGGAGACTTGGCTTCCAGGATATACCGGGTGGTTTCGTGTTGACCGGGGGTGTCGTCAAGATGCCGGGAGTCCTGGAGCTTGCTCAGTATGTGTTCCAAAACCGTGTAAGGACGGCCGAGCCGAATTACATCGGTGTTAGGGAACCCCAATATACGACAGCGGTTGGTCTGATTAAACACGCATGCAAGAAAGAGAGAATGCTAAAAAACACCGCCAATAAAACTCCTGTAGCAGCTGGACAAGCACAAGAAGATAACGACCAGCGCAGCCAAAAGGTTTCTCAAAAAAGCAAAGAGAACCTGGCTAAAAAACAAGGTGAAAAAGGTGAATCTAAATTCAAAAAAATCCTGGGTTACTTTTTTGAATAACAATCATAAAGAATCGGGAATTTCGTCAAAATAGGAGGATTGTCATGTTGGAGTTTGATTCTAATTTAGAACAATTAGCAACGATAAAAGTAATAGGTGTTGGCGGCGGCGGAAACAATGCGGTAAACAGAATGATCGAGCATGGCGTACAAGGTGTTGAGTTTATTTCTGTCAATACTGACGCACAGGCTCTTAATCTATCAAAAGCTGAAATTAAAATGCAAATCGGTGGGAAGCTTACACGCGGATTGGGTGCGGGTGCCAACCCGGAAGTAGGAAAAAAAGCAGCAGAAGAAAGCAAAGAGCAGATTGAAGAAGCGCTTAAAGGTGCCGATATGGTTTTCGTAACTGCTGGAATGGGCGGCGGAACGGGAACGGGGGCTGCTCCTGTCATCGCTGGCATCGCTAAAGATTTAGGAGCGCTTACAGTGGGTGTAGTTACACGTCCATTTACTTTCGAAGGCCGAAAACGTGCAACACAAGCACAAGGCGGCATTTCATCCATGAAGGAATCGGTTGACACACTAATCGTCATTCCAAATGACCGTCTCCTTGAAATCGTCGATAAAAGCACGCCAATGCTTGAAGCATTCCGTGAAGCAGATAATGTACTTCGTCAAGGTGTACAAGGGATTTCAGATCTAATAGCTGTTCCAGGTCTTATTAACTTGGACTTTGCCGATGTTAAGACCATCATGTCCAACAAAGGTTCCGCTCTAATGGGAATCGGGATTTCCTCCGGTGAAAACCGTGCAGCAGAAGCGGCGAAGAAAGCCATCTCCAGTCCCCTGCTCGAAACATCGATTGATGGTGCACAAGGCGTACTGATGAATATTACTGGCGGAACGAACCTAAGTCTTTTTGAAGTCCAGGAAGCAGCCGATATCGTGGCTACTGCCTCCGATCAGGACGTAAATATGATTTTCGGTTCGGTTATCAATGAAAACCTAAAAGATGAAATCGTCGTTACAGTAATTGCAACGGGCTTTAACGAGGTTGAAGCTACAATAAGGCCTGCTGGTCGTCCAACACTTGGGCAGCAGCAGCAATCAAGACCTCAGACACAACAAACGCCACAGTCAAACGTGAAGCGTGAAGTGAAGAGAGAAGAAGTAAATGAACAGCCCGCACGTAATACTAATCAAGGTGAAGAGGCCTTGGATATTCCAACATTCCTCCGTAACCGCAATAGACGCCGTTAATATCGACGTCATATACCGTTCCCATTCGGGGACGGTTTTTTTTGTGTGTAAAAAGGAATTCCTTTTGAAGGAGATGCTATATATTTGCGTCCAATGGCCTTTATCTTATTGGTGCTTTTCCGATCGTTCGCTGATCACCGAATGGCCTGATAATCGATATCTGGAACACCTTTTTAGTGTTGATTGAAGGTTCAGTGAAAAATCCTTTTATTCCATATGTTAGAATGCCTCATTATTGAACTTTTTTCATAATTAGATGGTTTGGAGGGCGTAAGGGGGTCGAGGTCTCCATCACTTGTTTGCTGTCATTCCGATGAGGAAAAAAGAAAGGAGCGTCAAGAAATTCTGAAACTTTTATAACATAAATCGACAGAAGCAAAAGGGAGCAGGATAGTCTCTAAGAAAGTATTGAAAATATCAATAGCTGTTTTTCTACAAAAAGGGTAAAAATGACTGAAAAACTCTTAAGTTTTCAATACAAAAAGTGACACACTTTCTTAGGGCAGGTACGCTATACTTTTTGCTAGTGGAAGGTTAGTTCCTATAAGGAGGGGAGGGTGTTTGACCTTATACTTAGATGTTATCTGGTTGTTGAATTGGTTATTTGACTGCCTCCTTTTATATTGGACCGCAATCATTCTCAAACGAAGGGTAGCGCTTTGGCGAGTATGTATCGGCGGGTTGATTGGTTCCTTCATTATCGTATTGGCATTCACTCCTTTTTATGTTCTTGCCGACCGAGTGTACATGAAGATTTTAGTATCCCTGGTAATGGTTTTGGCAACATTCGGGTTTACTAGGCTAAAACTCTTCATGAAATCGGTGGCCACTTTATACTTTGTAACGTTTTTATCGGGAGGAATCCTTCTGGGCCTTCACTATCTATTTGAATTTCAAATCGTTTCAAAGGACCCTGTTAAATATGCAGGAATCAATCGATTTGGCGATCCTGTCAGCTGGATATTTGTCATGATAGGGTTCCCGCTCGCCTGGCAATTCTCCAAGCGAACACTCGAAGGGATGGAGATGACAAAGCTTACACATGAACAAATGGTTACGGTCTCGGTTAAAATTTCTGACTTTGAAGGAACGTTTCATGGACTTGTGGATAGCGGCAATCAATTATATGATCCCATATCACGTTCACCAGTTATGATAATCTCGCTTTCAGGTGGGGAAGCAGGGATTCCCCACGATATGCTAGAGCTCTTTAAAAACCCTGATAACCTGATTAAGCAGGAAGAACAACCCGAGTATTCATGGACAGGACGAATGCGGGTCATTCCTTATAAAGTCGTGGGCCATGATCATCAATTGTTAACCGCAATCAAACCGGATTACATCAAAATCATTCAAGGGGAAAATGAATATCATGTCAAGCAGGGTCTCGTTTCGTTTACCTTCTTGCAACTCTCTCCCGACAATAGCTATCAATCTATCGTTCACCCGAAAATGTTAACCGGGATTCCGGTGCAAAATGCCTCCTGAACTATTGATTCACTCTAAAACTTGACCCATAATCCGTTTATTAGAAGGGAGAATTATTTTGAAGAAATTCATTCTTCGGCTCACTTATTTTTGGTACAAACTATTGTTCAAGCTCGGATTGAAAACGGACGAAATATTTTATATTGGAGGGAGTGAGGCACTTCCGCCGCCCCTTTCAAAGGAAGAAGAGGCAATACTGATCAATAAATTGCCTAAGGGCGATGAAGCTGCACGATCGATCTTAATTGAACGGAATTTGAGGCTGGTTGTCTATATTGCCAGGAAATTTGAAAATACGGGAATCAATATTGAAGATTTAATAAGTATCGGTACCATAGGTTTGATCAAGGCCGTGAATACATTCAATCCCGAGAAGAAAATAAAATTGGCTACATACGCCTCGAGATGTATCGAGAATGAAATTTTAATGTATTTACGCAGAAATAACAAAATCCGTTCTGAAGTTTCTTTTGATGAACCTCTGAATATTGATTGGGATGGAAATGAGCTTCTATTGTCGGATGTCCTAGGTACTGACGATGATATTATCACGAAAGACCTCGAGGCAAACGTGGACCGAAAGCTGCTGACGAAAGCACTTACACAGCTATCCGATCGCGAAAAACAGATTATGGAACTTCGATTTGGACTTGCAGGAGGAGAAGAAAAAACGCAAAAGGACGTTGCCGATATGCTGGGGATTTCCCAATCTTACATTTCACGTTTGGAAAAAAGGATTATTAAGAGGCTTCGAAAAGAATTTAATAAAATGGTGTAAAAAAATAAAGTGCTTAAATGCCAATTAAATCAATACTTTGATAACGATATTGAAAAATAATGGTGATTTTCTGTTCTAGCCATGTGCATATTTTTCCCTCCCGCGGAAATACTGTTTTTTGTACAGCGCTCCTGTGAGGAGGGAATAAATTTGTCTCGAAATAAGGTTGAAATCTGCGGTGTGGATACATCAAAATTACCGGTTTTAAAGAATGAAGAAATGAGAAAACTCTTTAAAGAACTGCAAGATGGCGATATTTCAGCAAGAGAGAAACTGGTAAACGGGAATCTTCGACTCGTTCTAAGCGTCATTCAACGCTTCAACAATCGGGGAGAGTATGTAGATGATCTATTTCAGGTAGGCTGTATAGGGTTAATGAAGTCGATAGATAACTTTGACTTAGGTCAAAATGTTAAGTTTTCAACGTATGCTGTACCGATGATTATTGGTGAAATCAGGAGATATCTTCGTGACAATAATCCGATTCGGGTTTCCCGTTCTTTAAGAGACATCGCATACAAAGCTTTGCAGGTTAAAGAAAAGCTCATTAGTCAGACTCTTCGTGAGCCGACAGCTGAAGAAATCGCCAAGGTGTTGGAAGTACCTCATGAAGAAATAGTTTTTGCTTTAGATGCTATACAAGATCCAGTTTCACTTTTTGAACCGATTTATAATGATGGCGGGGATCCGATTTATGTACTCGACCAACTGAGTGATGAAAAGAATAAAGATAGTACTTGGATTGATGAAATAGCGATAAATGAAGGCATGAGACGGTTGAATGACCGGGAAAAAATGATCCTTCGCAAACGGTTTTTCCAAGGGAAAACGCAAATGGAGGTAGCCGAGGAAATTGGCATTTCACAAGCGCAGGTGTCCCGGTTGGAAAAAGCGGCTATAAAGCAAATGAATAAAAATATCCAACAGTAGAAGCTGAGCATGAGAATAAGTTAGCTGAAGCGGGTAGTGCAAAAATGTAGATTACCCGCTCTTCAGCAACTTATCCATAGCGGCTTTTTTATTATGTTCCCCCCCTTTTTAAAGGTAATTCCTGATTTGAAGTGACGTTTATTTATCGTATTCTTCATCCTTGAGTGAATCATGTCATATACATAAGAATAGGACCTTCATCTATGATGAAATTTTGAGGAGCTGAGTGATGTGACGAGGATTTCCGAATTTCAAATTAAGGATATTGTCAATATAGCAGACGGAAAGAAATTGGGTAATATGTCAGATCTTGAAATTAATACGGCCACAGGGAAAATTGAGGCCATAGTGGTTTCAAATGGCACCAGGTTAATGGGTTTCTTCGGCAAGGACCAGGATATTGTAATTCCATGGCGCAAAATAAAAAAAATCGGTGCAGATGTCATTCTTGTTGAACATCAGACGGTATTTCAAGCAGAACTGAAAGATGAACGGTTTTAAAGGGTACATCGCGCAAATATATGATACACTAGACTAAAAATAAAGAGGTTTAAATCATGATAGAGCCATTTGTTATAATTGAAGACCAATATATGCTCATAGACAGCTGGAGAAAACAAAATCTCCAGCTCGTAGCGGGCTTCACCACGAAAAATGGAGGAGTCAGTTCAGGTGACTATCAAACATTGAATACCGGTTTTCATGTAGGGGATAAGCTTGAAGATGTCCAGGAAAACCGCAGGACTTTAGCGGAAAAGCTGTTTTTTCCGCTGACTGAATGGATAGGAGCCGAGCAGACGCATGAAACGCAAATCCAGCAAGTGACCAGTCTCGATGGTGGGAAAGGTGCAGTGGATTATATTTCGGCCTTTAAAGCTACTGACGGATTTTATACGAAGGATCAAAAAACTTTATTGACCCTTTGCTATGCGGATTGCGTGCCCTTATACTTTCTTGCTCCGGCACATGGTATGATTGGGGTGGCACATGCTGGTTGGAAGGGTAGCGTTAATGGAATTGCACGAAAAATGGTTGAAGCATGGCGGAGTGAGGGTATTAAGGAAACGGAGATATTTGCTGTAATAGGACCGTCGATTTGTTCGAAGTGCTATGTGGTTGATGATAAAGTCATAGATTTAGTGCAGAATATGCTGGAAGATAATGACGAAAAGCCATATAATTTAATCAGTGAAGGACAATATCAGTTAGATCTTAAGCAACTAAATGCATTGATTCTTCAAAAATCAGGAATTCCAAAAAGTCAGATCGACGTTACATCATACTGTACAAGCTGCAATCACGATTTGTTTTTTTCACATCGTCGCGATAACGGAAAGACAGGTAGATTGATGAGCTTTATCGGTTGGAAGGAGGATTTAGGGTAACAGTGAAAGTAGCGGACAATTTAAAAAACATCGAAGAAAAAATAAATATAGCATGTGAAAATAGTGGCAGGGACCGTAAAGATATAAAGTTAATTGCCGTGACGAAATATGTTTCGGTCGAGAGAGCAATGGAAGCATTGGAAGCCGGAATCAGCGATTTAGGTGAAAATCGTGACGAGGGGCTTTTAAAAAAATATGAAGTGCTGAAGGACAAGCCCAACTGGCACTATATTGGTTCCATGCAAACACGCAAAGTAAGGAATGTCATCGACAAAATCGCGTATATCCATTCATTGGATCGCATTTCTTTGGCAGAAGAAATTCAAAAACGGGCAAGCGAGCCGATAAACTGTTTAGTGCAGGTAAATGTTTCAGGTGAGGAATCAAAACATGGCTTGAATCCTGAAGCCACACTGGATTTCATAAAAGGGTTATCAGATTTTGATAAGGTGAATGTTGCAGGACTGATGACGATGGCGCCTTTGACGGATGATGAACAAGTTTTGCGGGAATGCTTCCGGAAACTGAAGGGCATACAGGTGGAAATACAAAATGCTGGGTTGAAGTATGCTCCCTGTACTGAATTGTCCATGGGGATGTCCAACGATTTCATGATTGCCATTGAGGAAGGCGCTACAATGGTTAGGATTGGTACTGCACTTGTAGGCGAATAATTTTAAGGAGGTACGCTTTAGATGTCGTTCGTATCAAAATTTAAATCTTATTTCGCGCTGGATGATGAGTATGAGTACACGGATGAAGAGATGGAAGAAGAGGAGGCTGAACGAAAAGTCGTGAAGTCAGCTAAACAGCAGCAGCCCGCTTCTGCAGGGAATAATACCAATCAGAATATCGTAAGTTTGCAAAGCGTACAAAAATCTTCTAAAGTAGTATTATTGGAGCCTCGTGCTTATGCAGAAGCCCAAGAGGTAGCTGACCATTTAAAAAACAGACGTGCTGTTGTCGTGAACCTTCAACGGATCCAGCACGATCAAGGAAAGCGAATCATCGATTTTCTAAGTGGGACTGTTTATGCAATCAGTGGGGATATCCAAAAAATTGGAACAGATATATTCTTATGTACCCCGGACAATGTCGATGTTTCCGGTAATATCACCGGCTTCGCCGCGGAAGAGGAGTACGAAGAAGCGAGGTGGTAATGATTAATGGGTGTAGTGCTTCAAGGCTTATATTATTTAATTGAAATTTATTCAATGGCATTAATCGTTTACATATTGATGTCATGGTTTCCCAATGCAAGGGAAACAGCGATTGGGAAATTCCTGGAAAAGATTTGCGAACCATATTTAGAACCGTTCAGAAAGTTCATACCACCACTTGGCATGATCGATCTTTCACCGCTTGTAGCTCTGCTGGTGCTTAACTTTGCCAGCGGTTATGGAATTTTTTACTTACAGACTTTAATAGGATAATCAACAATGAACCTGAACATGCATCTCACTACACAGTCGGATGAGACTCCGCTGTGTAGTAGCAACGAAGAATCATTTAATCAATTCCTTATGGTCGACCATTAATTTGATAACTAAGGAGCTTTTATTCAATCATGAGTATTTATCAGCATTTCAGGCCGGAGGAAAAAGATTTTATTGACCAGGCAATGAATTGGATTGATCAGGTGAAAAATTCTTACGCTCCGAAACTATCTGATTTTCTTGATCCGCGCCAGCAGGAAATCCTTACTTCCTTAATAGGGAATGATCCGGATGCGAAGCTGCAATTTAATGGCGGGAGCGATTTCGTTGAGCGAAAACGTGTGCTCATTTACCCTGATTATTACTCTCCTGAACAATCGGATTTCAATATCTCCTTATATGATATCTCCTATCCAAAGAAATTTGTTACGCTTGAACATAGGCAAATACTTGGAACCTTGATGTCACTAGGGGTAAAACGAGAAAAATTTGGTGATATCATAGTGACTGAGGATCATATTCAATTTATTGCGGCCGAGGAGATGGATTTATATCTCACAGGAAATTTAGAAAGAATAGGTAACGCTTCCGTTGCCATCAAACGGCTTCCTATCGAGAATATCATCCAAGTGAATGAAAAATGGGAAGAGCAAGTCACCACCGTTAGTTCTCTTAGGCTAGACAGTGTGCTTTCGTCCGTTTTGAATATGTCCCGTCAAAAAACCCAAGCCTTGATAACTTCAGGGAAAGTAAAGGTGAATTTCAAGCAAACGGAAAACGTTTCGGAAGAATGCCGTGAGGGTGATACACTTTCCATCAGAGGTTTTGGCAGATGTAAAATAGCGTCAATTGATGGAAAAACCAAGAAGGATAAGTGGAGAATCTCGTTAGGCAGGCAAAAATAATTCAATATAAAGCAGGATTCATACATTTTTTGTCGAATATAGAGTTTTAATATACTAGAGTAGAAACCGTTCTGGAGGTGCCGTAATGCCCTTAACCCCGATAGATATACATAATAAGGAATTTAACAAAGTATTTCGAGGGTATGATGAAGATGAAGTAAATGAGTTTCTCGACCAGGTCATTAAAGATTATGAACTGATTTTGAGGGAGAAAAAAGAAATTGAAGATAAACTGAACGAGACTTATGATCGTTTAGGACATTTTACGACAATTGAAGGTACACTTAATAAGTCGATTATTGTCGCACAAGAAGCAGCTGAAGAATTAAGGCGCAATGCCCAAAAAGAAGCGAAACTGATCATTAAGGAAGCAGAGAAAAATGCCGACCGAATTGTCAATGAGTCACTTGTGAAAGCAAGGAAAATAGCGATGGATATTGAAGACTTGAAAAAACAGTCCAAAGTATTCCGGACCCGTTTTAAAATGCTTGTCGGTGCACAACTGGATTTACTGGACAATGATGATTGGGACCATCTTCTTGATTATGAAGTAGATGCGACTGAAATAGAATTAAATGAGAGAGTGGAAGAGGAAATTTAACCGATTCCTTGACTTGGAACACTTTTTTCGCATATAATTTTTTAACAATACTATTCATGATGACATTAGACGATGACAGGGAAAGTAAATACTTCACACACTTATTTCTAGCGAACCGGGGATGGTGAAAGCCCGGAATAAGCGAAGTTATTGAAGATCACCCTTGAGTTCTGAGTTGAACCTGCTTTTGCAGTAAGTAAACGAAGCGTTTCATTCACGTTACGAATGCTCGAGAGGTTGGATCACTTTGTGAATCCTTCTAGCCAGGGTGGTACCGCGGGAAGCAAAGCTTTCTCGTCCCTTTTTTAGGGATGAGAAGGCTTTTTATTTTGGCCGGATATCTATGTCTAGGTTCTAATGAAATTTTGTAAAGACGGATGGAGGATTTTATGATGGAATACAAAGATACCTTATTGATGCCTAAAACTGAATTTCCAATGCGTGGAAACTTGCCGAAACGTGAGCCGGAAATCCAAGAGAAATGGAAAGAAATGAACATCTATAAAAAAGTGCAAGAACAAACGGAAGGGCGCCCTTTATTCATTTTGCATGATGGACCTCCATATGCTAACGGTGATATCCATATGGGCCATGCAATGAACAAAGTATTAAAGGATTTCATTGTCCGTTTCAAATCAATGAGCGGTTTTCAAGCACCGTATGTTCCTGGTTGGGATACACATGGGCTTCCAATCGAAACGGCATTGACAAAAAAAGGCGTGAAACGGAAAGAAATGACCGTAGCTGAATTCAGAAAGCTTTGTGAAGAGTATGCTTACGTTCAGATTGACAATCAACGTGAGCAGTTTAAAAGAATAGGGGTCCGTGGAGATTGGGATAATCCTTATATCACGTTAAAACCTGAATATGAAGCACAGCAAATCAAGGTCTTCGGTGATATGGCGAAAAAAGGCTATATTTATAAAGGCAAAAAACCTGTTTACTGGTCTCCATCAAGTGAATCAGCCCTTGCCGAAGCTGAAATCGAATATCAAGACAAACGTTCTGCATCGATCTACGTTGCTTTTGAGATCACAGAGGGCAAAGGTGTAATCGAAGAGGGCGTAAAAATCATCATCTGGACGACAACTCCTTGGACGATTCCTGCAAACCTTGGTATCTCATTGCATCCGCAATTAAATTACGTGGTAGTGGCTGTTGAAAATGAAAAATTCTTAATTGCTGAGGCGCTTCTTGAATCAGTTACAGAAACCCTAGGTTGGGATAACCCGTCAATCTTGAAAACGGTAAAAGGGAGCGAGTTGGATCGCGCCGTTGCCAAACACCCTCTATATGACCGCGATTCATTAGTGATGTTGGGTGAGCATGTAACAACTGAAGCTGGTACGGGTTGTGTTCATACTGCTCCTGGACATGGTGAAGATGACTTTATCATTGGACAAAAATACGGCTTGGATGTACTTTGTCCTGTAGATGAAAAAGGTGTCATGACGGAAGAGGCGGGGGAATTTGCCGGATTATTTTATGATCAAGCGAATAAACCAATTACTGAAAAATTAACAGAAGCAGGCGCGTTATTGAACTTGACGTTCATTACACATTCATATCCACATGACTGGCGGACGAAGAAACCGACAATCTTCCGTGCAACGGCGCAATGGTTCGCTTCAATCAAAGACTTCCGCAGTGAACTTCTGGAAGCAATTGAAGAAACCAAATGGGTACCTGCATGGGGCGAAACTCGCCTATTCAATATGGTCCGTGATCGTGGGGATTGGTGTATTTCCCGTCAACGTGCATGGGGCGTACCAATTCCAGTCCTTTATGCAGAAAACGGCGAGCCGATCATTACGGATGAAACGATCAACCATATTTCAAACCTATTCCGTGAACACGGTTCGAACATCTGGTTTGAACGGGAAGCGAAAGATCTTCTGCCGGAGGGTTATACACATGCAGGCAGTCCGAATGGTATCTTTACGAAAGAAACGGATATCATGGACGTATGGTTCGACTCAGGTTCTTCACATCAAGCGGTACTTGAAGAAAGAGACGACTTACAGCGGCCGGCTGACCTTTATTTGGAAGGTTCCGATCAATACCGCGGCTGGTTTAACTCATCACTTTCTACAAGTGTTGCCGTAACAGGAAAGGCACCGTACAAGGGAGTTCTGAGCCACGGGTTCGCTTTAGATGGCGAAGGCCGTAAAATGAGTAAATCTATTGGGAACGTTGTCCTTCCATCTAAGGTCATGAACCAATTGGGTGCAGATATTTTACGCCTTTGGGTTGCTTCTGTGGATTACCAATCGGATGTTAGGGTTTCCGATCCTATTTTAAAACAAGTTTCGGAAGTGTACCGTAAAATCCGGAATACATTCCGCTTCCTGTTAGGAAACTTGGATGGATTCAATCCAGATACCGATAAAGTGGCAGTCCACGAATTACCTGAAGTCGATCGCTACATGTTAGTTAAATTGAATAAATTGATCACTCAGTCGAAACTGGGTTATGAAAATTATGAGTTTGCTACAATTTATAATATGGTCAATAATTTCTGTACACAGGATTTAAGTTCGTTCTACCTGGATTATGCGAAAGACATTTTATATTGTGAAGCACCAAACGGTAAAGAGCGTATGGCCATTCAAACGGTCCTTTACGAAGCATTGGTAAGCTTAACGAAATTGGTTTCACCAATTCTCTCGCATACCGCTGATGAAGTATGGGCGTTCATTCCTGGTGTAACGGAAGAAAGTGTACAGTTGACATTGATGCCTGAAGAAATTTCCATCGATAATGCTGAAGTCATTGAAGAAAAATGGACGGCGTTCATGAATCTCCGTGATAATGTACTAAAAGCATTAGAAGAAGCTCGTAACCAGAAGGTCATCGGAAAATCCCTGAACGCTAAAGTGATGGTATATGTTAATGAAGAAACAAAGAATCTGCTTGATGGTATCAAGGAGAGCTTTGAACAATTATTCATCGTATCCGAATTTGAAATCGCTGGCGATGTGGCAAGTGCCCCATCAGAAGCAGTTAAACTTGAGGATATCGCGATTCTTGTTACAAAAGCAGAAGGTGAAACGTGTGAACGTTGCTGGAATGTTTCGAAAGAGGTAGGTCAAGTGGAAGAGCACCCAACACTCTGCCCACGTTGTGCAACAGTCGTGAAAGAGCATTATGTGAATCAGTAATTTCAAAACGAATGCCGGTCCCTAAATGATGGGATCGGTCAGACTGTAGACAAGCTCAATAAAAACCGGTCCCTATGTAAAGGGACCGGTTTTTTTGTGGGAATGGAAACAGAAAAGGCTAAAATTCATATTGAAAATAGATCATCATCCAAAAGGTATTGTTTTCTTTTCAAATCTGCCCTGTATTCTCCAGGTACAGCTAACAGCCTTTTGTTTTTCGTATTAGTCATTATTTCTAGTTTATGCTACAATTCAAAAGTGAAGATTTGATTAGTTTGGGGGAAAAAATGTGTTTTATTATTTGATTGCCCTTTTGGTCATAGCTCTCGATCAGCTGACAAAATGGATGATTGTGAAAAAAATGGAGTACGGAGAAAGCATTGAAATTATTGAAAACCTTCTATATATCACCTCGCATCGTAATCGTGGGGCAGCATGGGGAATTCTACAAGGTCAAATGTGGTTTTTCTACATCATCACCATCGCTGTCATTATTGGACTTGTCTATTATATTCAGAAAATGGCGAAGGAAAGCCGTTTGCTGGGAGTGGCCCTTGCTCTCATGCTAGGAGGTGCGATTGGTAATTTCATCGATCGTATTGCTCGCCAAGAAGTAGTGGATTTCGTTCACACCTATATTTTCAGCTACAGTTTCCCGGTATTTAATGTTGCTGATGCTGCGCTTTCAATTGGTGTCGGACTGCTCGTGATTCATATGTTTTTAGAAGAAAAAAACGGTAAGGAGAAAGATAATGGATAAAAGGTTATACAGCATCGATGAAACACTAAAAGGAGTCAGGATTGATAAGGCTCTTTCCACTTTGAATGAGGAGTGGTCGCGTACTCAAGTCCAGCAATGGATTAAAGACGACCATGTTTTAGTAAATGGTTTAGCTATTAAGACTAATTACAAATCCGTTCCTGGCGATACGATCGAAGTTACGATTCCAGATCTTGAGGAATTGGATGCAGTGGCAGAGGAAATGAATTTGGATATCTATTATGAGGATGCAGATGTTCTCGTGGTTAATAAACCGAGCGGCATGGTCGTCCACCCAGCACCAGGACATGTATCTGGAACGCTTGTAAATGGATTGATGGCTCACTGCAAAGATCTTTCTGGGATCAATGGAGTAATGCGCCCTGGTATCGTTCATCGAATCGATAAAGATACATCAGGTCTATTGATGGTTGCCAAAAATGATATGGCACATGAAAAACTTGTACAGCAGCTTGTTGACAAAACGGTTACCCGTAAGTATCAAGCAGTAGTACATGGTGTCATCCCGCATGATTTCGGAACGATTGATGCTCCGATCGGACGGGATAAAAAGGATCGTCAAAGCATGACTGTAACAGATACCAATTCTAAAAATGCTGTGACACATTTCCGGGTCATCGAACGTTTCAATGCGTTTACTTTAGTGGAATGCCAGCTTGAAACAGGAAGGACACATCAAATCCGTGTTCACATGAAATATATTGGTTTCCCGCTTGCAGGAGATCCGAAATATGGTCCGAAGAAGACTCTTAATTTAGATGGACAAGCATTGCACGCCGGTCTTCTTGGTTTCGTTCATCCGCGTACAAATGAGTATGTGGAATTCGAAGCTCCAATTCCGGAAGAGTTTGAAAAGCTAATTAATCAATTACGCAGAAGTAAGGATTGACAAATCCGTTTATATGATATATTATAATAATAACTTAACAAGAACCTTTAACACAGTACAGAGAGACTGAGAAGGAAACGGATACGCTAGTGGGATAATTCTACCCATGGCGATAAAATCCTCATGCCTTCTTGGCATGAGGATTTTTTGTTGAAGGAGACCTATCAGTAAAAAGGGATCGAGGTGGCCGATATGTTGAATGAGAAAGCGATAGTACTTGATGAACAGGCCATTAGCAGAGCCTTGACGAGAATTGCCCATGAAATCATTGAAAAAAATAAGGGCATTGAAAACTGCGTCTTAATCGGGATTCGTACACGTGGGATATTCCTCGCTGATCGACTTGCTAAACGGATCAATCAAATAGAAGGTAAGGAAATCGAGCTAGGTGAACTGGATATTACACTTTACCGCGATGACCTCTCGAAAAAGAGCAATGATGGTGAACCCGTCGTAAAAGGGTCAGACATCCCGGTCAATATCAGCGACAAGAAAGTGATTTTGGTTGATGATGTTCTTTTCACCGGAAGGACTGTTAGAGCTGCAATGGATGCTCTGGTGGATTTGGGAAGACCGTCACAAATTCAGCTCGCAGTGTTAGTTGACAGAGGACATAGGGAATTGCCGATACGTGCCGATTTTGTCGGGAAAAACGTTCCGACATCACAATCTGAAAAAATTACCGTTACATTAACAGAAGTAGATGAAATAGATCAAGTCACTATATTAGAAAAATGATAAACATGAAAATTTCATAAAACCCTTTTAAAGACAGTCCAGAGAGGCTGGCAAAGGGGAGTCAATCCGGAGATGTATGCCTATGTATAGGCATGCGCTTTCCGAGAAACCCTCTTTGTATATACTGCAAAGAGGGTTTTTGCGGTTTTGAAGCAATTTTCATGAGGGGGATACCGAAATGCAAGAAACAAAAAGGGATATCGTACTTGATGTCGAGGACGTGCCAAAGGTTGGTCAGTGGATTACGCTAAGCATCCAACACTTGTTCGCCATGTTCGGTGCAACAGTACTGGTGCCATTCTTGGTAGGGTTAAGCCCAGCAGTCGCACTTGTATCAAGCGGCTTGGGTACACTATCCTACTTGTTGATCACAAAAGGTCAGATACCGGCTTATCTCGGTTCATCATTCGCCTTCATTACGCCAATCATTGCGGCAAAGGCTTTAGGAGGACCCGAGGCGGCCATGATTGGCTGTTTCGCAGCAGGGTTCATATATGGGATTGTGGCTTTGATTATCCAAAAAGTCGGATTGCGCTGGTTAATGAATATACTCCCTCCGGTTGTGGTGGGTCCGGTCATTATCGTAATCGGATTAAGCCTTGCCGGAACGGCCGTGGACATGGCGATGTATGATCCACAAGATAAATATAGCGTCACATATATAATTATTGCGCTAATCACTTTAGCGGTAACCATCATCTGCAACGTGTTCTTTAAAGGATTCATTAACTTGATTCCCATTTTAATGGGTATCATAGTGGGGTACGGCTGTTCGGCCGTTGCTGGAATAATAGATTATGGACCGATCAAGTCAGCACAATGGTGGGAAATGCCTGAATTCATGTTTCCTTATGTAACCTATACACCGACCTTCTCATGGGAAGTCATTGCCATCATGGTACCGGTCGCCATCGTCACTTTATCAGAACATATCGGACACCAGATGATACTGAGTAAAGTCGTTGGCAGAAACTTTTTGGAAAAGCCCGGTTTGCATCGCTCGATTTTCGGAGATGGAGCGGGAATCATGATTGGTTCCTTGATCGGTGGGCCACCGCTGACATCATATGGTGAAAATATTGGGGTCTTGACGATGACAAAGGCATATAGTGTGTATATCATCGGAGGGGCAGCGTTAACGGCAATCATCTTTGGCTTTAACGGTAAAATCTCAGCGGTCATAAGCTCGATACCTACTGCGGTGATGGGCGGCATTTCAATCTTACTCTTCGGTATTATCGCATCAAGTGGATTAAGGATGCTGATTGATAATAAGGTTGATTTTGACAAAAAAAGGAACCTGATGATAGCTTCAGTGATCCTGGTGTTAGGGATTGGGGGAGCTTTCGTCCAACTATCGGATACAGTATCGCTTTCCGGAATGGCACTTTCAGCCATAGTAGGAATCCTGCTTAACTTGATTTTACCGGACCGGGAAAAAATATCCGGAGACATTTTTGAAAAATAAGTAAAACTGCATCAAACAATAGATCACCTTTTAAAAGAAGTCCAGAGAGGCTTAAAAGGGTGTTGCTGTAAAGATGGAGGAGAACGGGAAAAAGGTAAAAACCGGTCCCGGTCCTCACAAGTCTTTATAACCTACACCCTGTCCTTAATGGCGGGGTGTTTTTTATGCCCCGCATCACAGTTGTGAAAGGAGCAGGATCGATGAAAAAATTATTGACCATGAACGAATTGACCATAACTGAAATTGAAAGAATTCTACTTGAGGCAGAGGGATTTGCAAACGGATCAAGCTGGAATCCTAAACAACTTACCACTGTTGCCAATCTGTTCTTTGAACCAAGTACACGAACAAAATCAAGCTTTGAAATGGCTGAAAGAAAACTAGGACTGGAGGTCATTCCTTTTGATACCGGTACATCATCCGTGTTAAAAGGTGAAACCTTATATGACACAGTTAAAACGCTTGAAGCAATAGGTGTCAATGCCTTGATCATCCGTCATGAGCAGGATAATTATTTTGACGAGTTGAAAGAGAAGATCACGATTCCAATAATCAATGCAGGGGATGGCTGTGGGAATCATCCAACTCAGTCATTACTGGACTTATTGACGATAAAACAAGAGTTTAAAGGTTTCAAGGATCTGAAGATTTCGATAATCGGGGATGTGAGGCATAGCCGGGTTGCAAAATCGAATGCAGAAGCATTAACTCGTTTAGGAGCGAATGTCGTATTTTCAGGTCCGCCTGAATGGTTTGATAGTACGAACAGCTTCGGAAGTTATGAAAACATCGATCAAGCGATAGCCACATCTGATGTGGTCATGCTGCTCAGAATACAGCATGAAAGACATAATGAAAAATATGATCAGGCAAATCGAGATTATCTGGAAAGTTTTGGGCTAACCAAACAGCGCGAAAAAACTATGAAACCGGACGCAATCATCATGCATCCTGCTCCAATAAACCGCGGTGTTGAAATTGACAGTGATTTAGTCGAATGCAACCGCTCAAGAATTTTTAAACAAATGGAAAATGGTGTGTTCATTAGAATGGCCGTATTAAAAAATGTGCTTGAACAATCCGAAGGGGGAATTATCCATGAAAACTGTCATCAAAAATGGAGTATTGCTAGATAATCAAAACTCATTCAAAAAAGCGGACATTGAAATAGAAGGAAAGATCATCACGAAAATCGGCGAAAACTTGCCAACGGAAAATTGTAAGGTTGTCGATGCAAAAGGGTTACTTGTTACATCAGGGTTCGTTGACCTGCATGTTCATTTGCGCGAGCCGGGCGGAGAGCATAAGGAAACCATCGCAAGTGGAACGCTTGCAGCTGCGAGAGGCGGTTTCACTACGGTAGCCGCAATGCCTAATACAAGGCCTGTTCCTGATACAGTGGAAACTCTTGAAGCGCTTAACCGGAAAATTGAAGAAACGGCTCATGTCCGGGTACTACCTTATGCATCCATCACGATCAGGGAAGCAGGCAAAGAGTTGACCGACTTTGCATCATTAAAACAAACGGGTGCTTTCGCCTTTACGGACGATGGCGTAGGGATTCAAGAAGCTGGGATGATGCTGGAAGCAATGAAAAGGGCAGCCGCGCAAGATATGGCGATAGTTGCTCATTGTGAAGATAATAGCTTAATCAATAAAGGCTCTGTCCATGAAGGAAGATTCTCAAAAGAGCAGGGAATCAATGGTATTCCGTCAGTATGCGAAGCTGTACATATTGCCCGGGATATCCTTTTAGCGGAAGCGGCGGACTGCCATTATCATGTTTGCCACATATCCACGAAGGAATCGGTAAGGACGGTAAGGGATGCTAAACGTGCCGGTATCCGGGTCACAGCCGAAGTTACACCGCATCACTTATTATTGTGTGAAGATGATATACCGGGTCTTGATTCGAATTATAAAATGAACCCTCCATTAAGAGGACGGGAAGATCGGGACGCGTTGATAGAAGGCCTGCTTGATGGGACCATCGATTTTATAGCCACGGACCATGCACCACATACGGACGAGGAAAAAGCGCAGGGAATGCAGCTAGCTCCTTTTGGAATAGTAGGATTGGAGACGGCCTTCCCGTTGCTTTACACCGAATTGGTCAAAAAGGGCATCATAACATTAAAGCAATTGGTCGATTTCATGACGATCAAACCATCTGAAAGTTTCTCCCTTCCATATGGAGAGTTAAAGGAAGGCGCTATTGCAGATATCGTGCTGATCGATTTGGAAACGGAAAAAGAAATTGATAATGAAGAGTTTGCTTCAAAAGGGAAAAATACACCTTTCAATGAAAAGAAATGCTATGGCTGGCCAGTCATGACGATTTCTGAAGGAAAAACAGCTTGGGATAAAGGACGTGTTCAAGGATGAAAAGACAACTTATTTTAGAAGACGGAACGGTTTTCCTCGGGGAAGCATTCGGAGGGGATGTAGAGAAAATCGGCGAAGTCGTTTTTAACACAGGGATGACTGGATATCAGGAGATTCTATCCGATCCATCTTATTGCGGACAAATCGTTACACTAACGTATCCGTTGATCGGAAACTACGGGATAAACCGGGATGACTTCGAATCCATCAATCCAGCGATATCTGGGTTTGTCGTAAAGGAAACAGCAGATCTTCCTTCCAACTGGCGCAACCAGTCATCACTTGATGAATATTTGAAAATGAAGGACATACCTGGAATAAGCGGAATCGATACAAGGAAGCTTACAAGAATCATCAGGAAATCAGGTGCACTTAAAGGAGCGCTCTGCAATATCAATAAAAATGCCGAAGAAGTTGTTTCCCAGTTGAAAGCAACGGTGATTCCTACTAATCAAGTGAAACAGGTTTCAACAAAAGCACCTTATTCAAGTCCGGGCAGAGGCCCGCGGGTAGTTCTTGTTGACTATGGCATGAAGCATGGGATTTTGCGTGAGTTGACGAAGCGCGGTTGTGATGTCGTGGTCGTACCTTATAACGTCACGGCTGAGGAAGTAATGCAATACCATCCAGATGGTGTGATGCTTTCCAACGGGCCTGGAGATCCGAAAAGTGTTCCTGAGACGCTTGAAATGATCCGTACAGTCCAAACAAAAGTGCCATTATTCGGCATCTGCTTAGGCCATCAATTATTCGCGCTTGCAAACGGTGGAGATACGGAAAAATTAAAATTCGGCCATCGAGGTTCAAATCATCCGGTTAAAGACCTTCGTACTGGGAAGGTATCCATCACTTCTCAAAATCATGGATATACGGTCGAAGAGCTTTCCATTGAAAAGACTGACCTTATTGTGACACATACAGCATTGAATGACGGTACGATTGAGGGATTGAGCCATAAAGAATACCCAGCTTTCACCGTACAATATCACCCGGAAGCATCACCTGGTCCGGAAGACGCCAACTACTTATTCAACGAATTTTTACAAATGATCGAAACTGCAACTACCAAGGGGGAAAAAACATGCCAAAACGCACTGATATAAAAAGCATCCTAGTAATTGGGTCCGGTCCGATCGTAATCGGACAGGCTGCCGAGTTCGATTACGCAGGAACTCAAGCATGTATCGCCTTAAAAGAAGAAGGCTATCGAGTAATCCTGATTAACTCTAACCCTGCCACAATCATGACAGACAGTGAAATGGCTGATGCGGTATATATCGAACCGATCACTTTGGAATTTGTGAGCAAAATCATTCGTAAAGAGCGTCCAGATGCCCTGTTACCTACCTTGGGCGGACAGACTGGCTTAAACATGGCCGTTGAATTGGCCGAGTCAGGAATTCTCGAAGAATGCAACGTGCAGATTCTTGGGACGAAACTTTCCGCCATCCAACAAGCGGAAGACCGTGACCTTTTCCGTACCCTAATGAATGATCTTGGTGAACCAGTTCCTGACAGTGACATTATTCATAACTTGGAAGAGGCTTATACATTCGTGGAACGAATCGGCTATCCGGTCATCGTACGTCCTGCCTTCACACTTGGCGGAACAGGCGGTGGGATTTGTGATAACGAAGAGCAACTGATTGAAATAGTAGAAGGTGGCCTGAAAAGCAGTCCAGTTCACCAATGTTTGCTTGAGAGGAGCATCGCCGGATTCAAAGAAGTGGAATATGAAGTGATGCGTGATTCCAATGATAATGCAATTGTGGTTTGTAATATGGAAAACTTCGACCCTGTCGGCGTCCATACAGGAGATTCTATCGTTGCGGCACCAAGCCAAACATTAAGTGACAGAGAGTATCAAATGCTTAGAAATACGTCTTTGAAGATTATCCGTGCCTTAAAAATTGAAGGTGGATGTAATGTTCAGCTTGCACTAGATCCAAACAGCTATCAATATTACGTCATTGAAGTGAACCCAAGGGTCAGCCGTTCGTCGGCACTTGCTTCAAAGGCAACTGGATATCCGATTGCAAAGCTTGCAGCCAAGATAGCGGTTGGTTTGACGCTTGATGAAATGATGAACCCCGTTACAGGCAAAACCTATGCAAGCTTTGAACCGGCACTGGACTATGTCGTTACAAAAATCCCGCGCTGGCCTTTCGATAAATTCGAAAGTGCGAACCGTAGGCTCGGTACACAAATGAAAGCGACCGGAGAGGTCATGGCAATCGGCCGTACATTCGAAGAATCCATTTTAAAAGCTGTGCGGTCCCTTGAGGCGGGTATATACCATCTTGAATTGAATGACGAGTTTGAGGATGAAAAAATAGAGAAACGGATCCGAAAAGCTGGAGATGAACGGTTGTTCTATATCGGTGAAGCATTAAGAAGGGGGAAAACGATCGAAACCATTCACGAATGGAGCCAGATCGATTTATTCTTCTTGCATAAGTTGAAAAAGATAATCGACTTTGAAAAGGAGCTTAAACAACATTCCTTTAATTGTGAAGTTCTGCAAAAGGCTAAAGAACTAGGTTTTTCTGACAAAACAGTTGCAGAAATATGGGAAGTTCCCGAAATCGACGTTTATGAGTATCGGAAAAAGCAAGGAATCATCCCTGTTTATAAAATGGTGGATACATGTGCGGCGGAATTCGAATCGGAAACACCATATTTTTATGGAACATACGAAGATGAAAATGAATCCATCGTCACTGACAAGAAAAGTGTCATTGTACTGGGGTCTGGCCCAATTCGGATAGGGCAAGGGGTAGAGTTTGATTATGCCACCGTACATTCGGTCTGGGCAATCAAAGAAGCCGGATATGAAGCGATCATCATCAACAACAATCCCGAAACCGTTTCGACGGATTTCAGTATCTCCGACAAACTTTATTTCGAACCATTGACACTTGAAGATGTCATGCATGTCATCGATTTGGAAAAACCGGAAGGGGTCATCGTCCAGTTTGGCGGACAGACAGCGATAAACCTTGCAGATGGACTTGTTGAAAGAGGTGTCAAAATCCTTGGTACTTCACTAGAAGATCTGGATAGGGCGGAAAATCGCAATAAATTCGAAAAGGCCCTGAAGGATTTAGACATTCCTCAGCCGAAGGGTAAAACCGCTACATCGGTTGATGAAGCAATCGTCATTGCAGATGATATTGGTTACCCGGTATTAGTAAGGCCATCGTATGTTCTTGGAGGAAGAGCGATGGAAATCGTCTATAAACAAGAAGAACTGCTGCATTACATGAAAAATGCCGTAAAAATAAATCCAGATCATCCGGTTCTGATTGACCGTTACTTGACGGGGAAAGAAGTTGAAGTCGACGGGATTTCCGATGGCGAAACGGTCGTCATCCCAGGAATCATGGAGCATATTGAACGGGCTGGCGTCCATTCAGGTGATTCAATTGCAGTCTATCCGCCCCAAAATTTAACGGAAAAACAAAAAGAAGTAATCATTGACTACACGACCAGATTGGCAAAAGGCTTGAATATAGTTGGTCTCCTGAATATTCAATATGTCATAAGCAATGAAGAAGTGTATGTTATTGAAGTGAATCCACGTTCAAGCCGAACGGTTCCATTCTTAAGTAAAATTACGAATGTGCCGATGGCTAACTTAGCGACGAAGGCCATCCTGGGCCATTCGCTTGAAAGCCAAGGTTATCAATCCGGATTAGTCGCAGAACAAACCGGGGTTTATGTGAAAGTGCCAGTCTTCTCTTTTGCGAAATTAAGAGGTGTGGACATTTCACTCGGACCTGAAATGAAATCGACTGGTGAAGTAATGGGGAAAGATAGCACGCTTGAAAAGGCTTTATATAAAGGGCTCGTCGCTTCCGGCTTCAAAATTAAGGGACATGGCTCGGTCTTATTGACGATATCGGATAAAGATAAGCAAGAAGCACTCGGTTTAGCAAGACGCTTCCATAATGCCGGTTTCAAGCTGATAGCTACCAGCGGAACTGCTGCCCTAATGGAGCAATCCGGCATCCCGACTGCGATTGTCGGCAAAATTGGCGAAGAAGGCAGAAACCTATTGGATGTTATCCGAAACGGGGAAGCGCAATTTGTCATAAATACTTTGACCAAAGGAAAGCAGCCGGCGCGTGATGGTTTTAGAATCCGACGTGAATCGGTTGAAAATGGCGTGACATGCCTAACATCCCTCGATACGGCAGAAGCCATTTTAAGGGTGATAGAATCCATGACCTTCTCGGCAGAAGCCATGGGGAAAACGGAAAAAAGTCGTGAGGTGAGCTATATATGATCAAGAAGGAAAGAATGAAGGTGTTAACTCATAAAGAACTGGCTCCATCCATCTTTGAGCTTACGCTGCAAGGTGAACTGGTTTCAGAGATGAAACAACCAGGCCAGTTTGTCCAGGTCAAGACAACAGAAGGCGCAGAGCCATTGTTAAGACGCCCGATTTCAATTTCTTCTTATAACAGCAGTGAAAAACAGTTCACGATGATATACCGGGCTGAAGGGAAAGGAACGACGCTATTATCACAGCGGAAGCAGGCTGAAGCGGTCGATATCCTTGGCCCTCTTGGTAACGGATTTCCCGTTCATGAAGCAAAAGAGGGAGAAACGGCGTTATTGGTTGGTGGTGGGATTGGTGTCCCGCCCCTATATCAATTATCACAGATGTTGGTTGCCAATGGCGTAAGAGTAATCCATGTATTGGGCTTCCAGACGAAATCAGCCATCTTTTATGAAAAAGAGTTTAGTGAATTAGGTGATACCCATATTGCCACAGTGGATGGGTCATATGGGACAAAAGGATTTGTTACGACTGTGATCGACAAGCTGGAGCAGGAGTTTGCAACGATCTTTTCATGTGGGCCGACGCCGATGTTAAAAGCGTTGGAAGCAGGCTATGGTGAGAAAAGGCTTTACCTTTCCCTTGAAGAAAGGATGGGTTGCGGCATCGGTGCATGCTTTGCCTGTGTGTGTCATACAGGAGATGATCCAACTGGTTTCAGTTACAAAAAGGTATGCAGCGATGGACCCGTATTCCGGGCAGGAGAGGTGATATTATGAGCAGACTTTCAGTTGAGTTACCAGGATTACACTTAAAAAATCCGGTCATGCCAGCATCTGGCTGCTTTGGATTCGGCCGCGAATACAGTCAATTTTTCAACTTGGATATTCTTGGGGCGATCATGATTAAAGCGACAACTCCTGAGCCGAGGTTCGGTAATCCGACTCCGCGTGTTGCTGAAACCTCTTCGGGTATGCTGAATGCCATCGGCCTGCAGAATCCAGGGTTAGAAAAGGTAATCAGTGAAGAACTGGCTTGGCTAGGTGGGTATGATGTTCCTATCATCGCTAACGTTGCCGGTTCTCAAATAACGGACTATGTAAAGGTTGCCAGTGACATAAGTAAGGTGCCGAACGTAAAAGCACTTGAATTGAATATCTCTTGTCCTAATGTAAAAGAAGGCGGCATTGCTTTCGGTACTGTGCCGGAAGTTGCCAAAGAGGTAACCAAAGCCGTTAAGGAAGTATCTTCGGTACCTGTATATGTGAAGCTTTCACCGAATGTCAGTAATATTGTCGAAATGGCCAAAGCAGTTGAAGAAGGCGGGGCCGATGGATTGACAATGATAAACACATTAGTCGGCATGCGGTTGGATTTAAAAACCGGCAAGCCGATCCTTTCAAACAGAACGGGTGGGCTATCGGGTCCTGCAATAAAACCGGTCGCACTCCGGATGATTTATGAAGTAAGCCAGCAAGTATCCATTCCCATAATCGGAATGGGTGGAATCGCGACAGCAGAAGACGTCATTGAATTTTTCTATGCAGGTGCAAGTGCTGTTGCGGTGGGAACTGCCAACTTCGTCGATCCTTTTGTATGTCCGACAATCATCGAGGAATTACCGAAATTGTTGGATGAGCTTGGATTTGACCATATTTCAGAATGTACGGGAAGGAGCTGGAAGCAGAATGAAGCAGTCACTAATTATCGCCCTTGATTTTCCCGACCTACTTCAAACAGAACAGTTCCTGAGTCAGTTTCCTTCGGAAAAACTAGCTGTAAAAGTAGGCATGGAATTATTTTATCAAAATGGACCATCCATTATTTCCTTCGTAAAAGAACGAGGCCATGATGTGTTTCTGGACTTGAAGCTTCATGATATCCCGAACACGGTCAAAATGGCCATGGCAGGTTTAGCAACTTTAGGTGCGGACATGGTCAATGTACATGCAGCTGGTGGTCAAAGGATGATGGAGGCGGCTATAGAGGGCCTGGATAAGGGAACGCCTGCAGGGAAAAAACGTCCGTTATGCATAGGGGTTACCCAACTGACAAGCACGTCACAGGAACAAATGAACAGTGAGCAAAACATTGCAGGATCTTTGGAGGATTCGGTTCTCCATTATGCAAGTCTTACTCAATTGGCAGGATTGGATGGCGTTGTTTGTTCCACTCATGAGGTAAAGAACATACATGAACGCATCGGCCAAGAATTTTTAACAGTCACGCCTGGAATAAGAAGTGCAGGTGGACTTACGCATGATCAAAAAAGAATTGCCACGCCAAAACAGGCAAGGGATTTTGGAGCGGATGCCATCGTCGTCGGGAGAGCGATAACGGGGGCTAAAGATCCATTAAAGTCCTATTTGGATATGAAAGCAGCTTGGGAGGGAATATCATGTTAAATCAAAAGATAGCCGAACATCTATTAGAAATAAAAGCAGTGTACCTTCAGCCGAATGATCCCTTCACTTGGGCATCGGGTATTCAATCGCCCATTTATTGCGACAACCGCTTAACCCTTTCTTATCCGGAGGTTCGCAATGAAATTGCGGAAGGATTAAAAGGATTGATTGAACAGCATTTCCCTGAGGCTGAACTCATTGCAGGCACAGCAACTGCCGGCATTCCGCATGCAGCCTGGGTGAGCGAAAAGTTAAATGCACCGATGTGCTATGTTCGCTCCAAAGCTAAGGAGCACGGAAAGGGCAATCAAATCGAAGGCCGCGCTGTTCCAGGACAAAAAGTGGTGGTTGTAGAAGATTTGATTTCAACCGGTGGCAGCGTAATTACAGCTGTTAACGCGCTTAAAGAAGCTGGCTGTGATGTTCTTGGAGTCGTTTCGATCTTTACGTACGAATTAGAAAAGGGAAAAGAGAAATTCGAAGCTGAAGGCATCACAAACCATTCCTTGAGTGACTACTCGACTTTGATCAAAGTCGCTAATGAAAAAGGGTATATCACAGCAGATGAATTGGAAAAGCTTAAAAAGTGGCGGGAGAATCCGGCAGATACCGCTTGGATTTCAGCATAAAAATAGAGGTGACGCAATCATATGGGATTGCGTCACCTCTATTTTTTTATATACGAATCAATCCTTTACCGCTTCCTTTAAACGAATGACGATATCGGGGTCTGGGGTAATATATATGGTTTGCTGCTGTTCATAGATGACGAAACCAGGCTTTGAACCATTCGGTTTCTTCACATGGCGAACTTGTGTGAAGTCAACGGGTACTGAACTTGATAGTCTAGCTTTACTGAAGAAAGCTGATAATACGGCGGCCTCTTTTATCGTTTCTTCACTTGGTGTTTCATTTCGAATCACCACATGCGATCCAGGGATATCTTTGGTATGAAGCCAAATTTCATCCCGGCGTGCGAACTTATTCGTAAGGTAATCATTTTGTTTATTATTTTTCCCGACAAAAATGAGATCACCATCTGTAGCATAATAGGTTTCAAGCTGCGGTTTTGCATTGGCAGGTTTTTTCATGCCTTTTTTCTTTTTTTGCCGAATGTATCCTTCTTCTTGAAGTTCTTCGCGAATTTCCTCTATATCTCTAGGTGATGCCGATTGGAGCTGCTGATGCAAAGCTTCGAAGTATTTCAATTCCAACTTTGTTTTTTCGATTTGTTCTTGGACGACTCCGACAGCGTTTTTGGACTTTTGGTATCTTGAGAAGTACTTTTGTGCATTATCGGATGGATTTTTTAATGGGTCAAGCGGGATGATGACCGTACTTTGTTCTTCATCATAATAATTGACGACTTCAATTGCCTTCATGCCTTTTTTCATTTGATATAGGTTAGCTGTAAGCAGCTCACCGAACAACTGATACTGTTCCCCACGTTCCGTATCTTTCAACGTCCGTTCGAGCTTCCCGATTTTTTTTGAGTTCTTTTCGATTTCATTAGAAATGAAACGTTCGACATCCTGGCTTTTTTGCTTAACTCGATCTCGTTCTGCCTTTCCGAAGTAAAATCTGTCGAGCATCTCGCTTAATGAAGAAAACGTACGCTGTTTTCCTGTCAGGTGCTCGAGTGAAAGCATATAAAAAACTTCTTTATTGCCATCTTGTTTGATGGTTGCAGCATATTTTTGTTCCGAGATTTCCTTGATCAGACTTGAAAAAGCTGAAGGAAGGGTTGTGCTGTTGGCCAATCCAGCCCGGTAAACGGCTTCCTTTGCAACTAAAGGTGAAATTCCCGAGAAGTGGGCAACGAGCTGTCGATCAAGTTTTCCTGCATTGAAGTCAATATTCTTCCTGATATCGTCCTCAGTAGCCTGGAAGGGATTATCCTTTTCTTGCGCAGGAGGAACCTTATATTCCTGTCCTGGCAATATGGCACGATAACTGTTCACGGCATAAGAGACATGCTTAATGCTGTCCAAAATCATATTCCGTTCCTTATCAACTAAAACAATGTTGCTGTGACGGCCCATGATTTCAATGATTAACTGCTTTTGAGAAACATCACCAAGTTCGTTGCGGCCCTTCACCTCAAAAATGATCATCCGATCAAGTTCATGCTGATAAATATCTTCTATTGTGTAGCCTTCGAGATGCTTCCTAAGAAGCATACAGAACATGGGTGCCTCTTTTGGGTTTTCATAACTTTCTTCCGTCAATTGTACCCTTGAATAACTTGGATGGGCTGATAATAAGAGTTTATGGTTCTTACCCCCAGCACGAACAACCAATATTACTTCATTTTTGTAAGGCTGATGTACCTTATTGATTCGTCCACCTTTTAATAAAGCAGCGATTTCTTCCGTCATCGCTTTCGTAAATAATCCATCAAATGACATTCTATTTTTACTTCCTTTACATAAGATTTTCTAAGATACTCATTACTTTTTTTATCAATATATAAGAGGCTAGCCATATATGCTGCAATCACAAATTTAGTGGAACTAGGTGAAAAGCTGGAGTGGGCAAGTTCAGATATATTGAATGGATGTTTTTTTAAAAAAGTTCCTGTTATAACGAGCAAAATTTGCCGATTTCATCATGCATTCATGACTTTTGTCCACTATTTCAATTTTGGATCTTTCTTCTTTCCGCAATTCTGTTTAATTATAGCATTATTTTGGACGAGTCTGAATAATCATGGAAGAAGAGCAGGTTGTTTTATGTATCGGTAAGCGGGCAGGTGTTGGATGAGTCAAGCCAAGAAGCGCCTGTTTTGAGATGTATACAGGGGCCTATTTCATTCTATTCAAAGGGATGTGTGATACTTGATGGAGTTCAAGGAAATGAATAATCAAGAAATGGAGAAAGCGCTTCAAACAAACGTTACACACGGTTTGGACGATGATGAAGTAAAGGACAGGCTGCGAAAGCATGGTTATAACGAATTGAAGGAAGGGGAAAAACAGTCAGCCATTCTTTTATTTTTCGCACAATTCAAAGATTTCATGGTTATAGTTTTACTTGCAGCGACCTTGGTCTCTGGGATTTTGGGTGAATATATCGATGCGATTGCCATCATGGCGATTGTTTTTTTGAATGGATTACTCGGTTTTTTTCAAGAACGGAAGGCTGAAAAGTCACTGGATGCCCTAAAGGAAATGGCGGCACCGCAAGTCAACGTACTTCGGGATGGTCACTGGCTGAAAATCCCTTCGAGAGAAGTCGTTGTGGGGGATATCCTGAAGTTTTCCAGCGGTGACCGAATTGGCGCCGATTTGCGGATTGTCGACCATTCAAGCCTTGAAATCGAAGAGTCGGCACTTACCGGCGAGTCACTCCCGGCTGTTAAATGTTCCGATCCAGTGATGAATAAGGTCGATGGTATCGGTGATCAAGAAAATATGGCTTTTATGGGAACGATGGTTACAAGAGGGAATGGGGTCGGAATAGTTATCGCTTCCGGAATGAACACGGCGATGGGCAAGATTGCCGACCTGCTTCAAACGGCAGAAACAAAAGAAACGCCACTTCAACGGCGGTTGGAACAGCTGGGTAAAATTTTGATCGTCACGGCTTTGATATTAACGGTTATCGTCGTGCTGACTGGCGTCATTCAAGGGCATGATCTGTATACGATGTTTTTAGCCGGGGTATCTTTGGCTGTTGCGGCGATTCCTGAAGGTTTGCCAGCCATTGTGACTGTAGCCTTGTCTTTGGGCGTTCAGCGTATGATTAAACAAAAAGCGATTGTCCGTAAGCTTCCTGCAGTCGAAACGCTTGGTTGTGCAACGGTTATTTGCTCAGATAAAACTGGTACACTGACGCAAAACAAAATGACGGTAACGAAAGTTTGGAGCGGGGGGAAAACTTGGGATGTCAGCGGGACTGGGTATAATCCTGTAGGGGAGTTTTCTTTACGGGGAGTTTCAGTCGCTCCAAAAAACCATAATGCCTTGCTTCAAATCATTACCTTCGGAATGCTCTGTAACAAAGCTGAGTTAAATGAGAATAGAAAACAATATGTATTAGACGGTGATCCAACAGAAGGAGCGATGTTGGTCGCGGCAATGAAAGCAGGTTTGACGAGGGAACACCTATCAAAGAGGTTTACAATAGTCAAGGAGTTTCCATTCGACTCGAGCCGCAAAATGATGAGTGTCATAGTGAAGGATGATAAAGATAACCATTTCGTCATTGTAAAAGGGGCCCCTGACGTATTGATCGCTCAGTCCGATACGATTCTTTGGGAAGGAAAGTCGGAAATATTGAATCGCGATAGTAAGGAAAGGGTGCAACAGGACATGAATGAGCTTGCCTCACAGGCACTTCGAATGATTGCCGTTGGTTATAAACCCCTTTCAAAAGGACAGATTTTGCTTCATGAAACAGAAGCAGAACGCAATTTGACCTTTATGGGACTGCAGGGCATGATTGATCCTCCACGACCGGAAGTTAAGCAGGCAGTTAAGGAATGCCGGGATGCAGGAATCAAGACAGTCATGATTACTGGCGATCATGTAATAACCGCAAAGGCAATAGCCAAAGAGCTTGGTATTTTAAAAGGAAAAGACCGTGTACTTGAAGGACGGCAATTGGCCGACATGGAAGTCGGTGAACTTGAGGAATTAGTGGAAAGTGTTTCGGTATTTGCCCGCGTTTCCCCTGAACATAAGTTGAAAATCGTAAAAGCCTTGCAAAATAAAGGACATGTCGTTGCCATGACAGGGGACGGTGTCAATGATGCACCTGCAATAAAATCAGCGGATATCGGTATCTCCATGGGTATCACCGGGACTGATGTCGCTAAGGAGGCATCTTCCTTGATATTGGTTGATGATAATTTTGCAACCATTAAATCGGCCATTAAAGAAGGCAGGAACATTTATGAAAACATCAGGAAGTTCATCCGATACTTGCTTGCTTCCAATGTTGGGGAGATTTTGGTCATGTTTTTTGCGATGCTATGTGCCTTGCCCTTACCTTTGATCCCAATCCAAATCTTATTCGTGAACCTTGTTACGGACGGACTTCCTGCGATGGCGTTGGGATTGGATTCGGCAGAAGAGGATGTGATGAAAAGAAATCCCAGAAATGCTAATGAAGGTGTTTTCGGCAGAGGCCTTGGGTGGAAGATCATCTCACGCGGTTTTCTGATTGGAATTTCAACACTAATAGCATTTTATGTGGTATACCGTGCAAATCCGGATAACCTTCCTTATGCACAAACAATCGCGTTCGCTACCCTTGTTCTTGCTCAACTAATACACGTTTTCGACTGCCGAAGTGAACGTTCGATATTCTCGAGAAATCCATTCGGTAACCTCTATCTAGTGGGTGCGGTACTGTCTTCTCTCTTATTGATGCTTGCAGTCATGTATGTGCAACCTATGCAAACGATCTTTCATACCGTACCGATATCAGGAAGGGATTGGCTATTAGTAGTAGGAATGGCGTCCATCCCAACTTTTTTACTAGCTGGTACCTTTTTAGCAAGAAAAGTGCAATGAAATATGTTATAATCTTTAAGGTGGTAGAGTTTTGCTCTATTGCCTTTTTATTTTTGTAGTCTTTTATTTGAAAGCTAAAGCGTTTAAGCTGTTAGCTGATATATAATGAATGTAAACGCCAAATTACTACATTTTGTTTGATAGGAAGTGGAACCATGGTTACCAGTATGACGGGCTATGGAAGAGACGAAGCTGAAAACGACCAGGTCAAGGTTCTAGCCGAAATTAAGACGGTGAACCATCGTTTTTGTGAATATACAATTCGAATGCCGCGCCAGCTTCTGGTTTTGGAAGAAAAGCTGAAGAAAAAGGCGAATCAATACATAAGAAGGGGACGGGTGGAAATCTTCATTACAGTGGAAGGTGAGAGCCTGGTTTCCAAAAAGGTGAAGATCGATTGGGATCTAGCTAATCAGTATGTGAATTTGATGGATGAAGTCAAGGGAAAATACAATCTCGAAAGTTCCATTACATTACAGGATATGCTGCAGCTTGAATCAATTTTCATCACGGAAGAAGTACCGGTGGTTCCTGCCGATTTGGAAGCCCTGTTATTGAAGGCTGTCACTGGGGCCTTGGAAAATCTGAAAAAAATGCGGACTCAGGAAGGTCAGGAACTGGTCCTGGACATGAACCATCAGCTTAAAAAGTTTGGTGAGATTGTAGCTGGGCTCAAAAATTATGCACCTTCTGTCGTCGAGAAATATAAAGCCCGGTTGGAAGTCAAACTAGCTGAGTTGGCAGACGGATTGATTGAAGAAAGCCGTATTGTGACTGAAGCGGCCATTTTTGCTGATAAATGTGATATAAATGAAGAACTGACGAGACTTGAAAGCCATATACAGCAATTTTCAAGGACGCTAACCCATAGTGAACCAATTGGTAGAAAACTTGACTTCCTAGTCCAGGAAATGAATCGGGAAGTTAATACGATTGGATCAAAGGCTAATGATTCGGCCATTACCAAAGAAGTGGTGGAAATGAAAAGTCTGCTTGAAAAATTAAAAGAACAGGTTCAAAATATCGAGTAGTCGGTTTATGATGTACGTAACAAGGTGACAATAGATATGAATGGGGGACAAAAATGTCAATTAAGCTCATTAATATTGGTTTTGGGAATATCGTTTCCGCAAACCGGATCGTATCCATCGTGAGCCCTGAATCGGCTCCGATTAAAAGGATTATCCAAGACGCCCGAGATCGCGGATCCTTAATAGATGCTACATATGGTAGAAGAACCAGGGCCGTTATAATTACAGACAGCGACCATGTCATCTTATCCGCCGTTCAACCGGAGACGGTTGCCGCACGGCTTCAAGATAGAGACGACAGCGTAGAAGAGGGGTAACTGAAACAATATGAGAGAAAAAGGTTTATTAATCGTTTTGTCCGGTCCATCCGGTGTAGGTAAAGGGACAGTAAGGAAGGCAATTTTTTCTCAGCCTGGAACGGCATTTGAATATTCAATTTCGATGACGACAAGGCTGCCTCGCCATGGTGAAGTGGATGGAGTGGACTATTTCTTCAAAAAACGTGAGGAATTCGAAGCACTGATCCAAGAAGGCAAACTGCTTGAATATGCTGAGTTCGTCGGTAATTATTATGGAACACCTGTGGATTATGTCCGTGAGACGATTGATTCCGGAAAAGATGTTTTTCTGGAGATTGAAGTTCAAGGAGCTAAACAGGTTCGGGAGAAATTCCCTGAAGGACTTTTCATTTTCCTTGCTCCCCCAAGCCTGACAGAACTCGAGAGCCGTATCGTTACACGCGGCACCGAGACGGAGGAAGCTATAAAAGGCCGGATGAAAGTGGCCAAGGAAGAGATAGAACTTATGGATCTATATGATTATGTTGTTGAAAATGATCATGTGGATGCCGCATGTGCTAGAATTAATGCAATTGTAATTGCCGAGCATTGCCGTCGGGAAAGAGTTGCTGTTTTATATAAAAAAATGTTGGAGGCGGAATAAACTATGTTATATCCATCAATTGATTCTCTATTATTAAAAATCGATTCTAAATACTCACTTGTATCAGTAGCAGCTAAACGTGCCAGGGAAATGCAAATTAAAGATAACTGCCTGATGACTAAACCGGTTTCTCATAAATCAGTAGGCCGTGCACTAGAAGAAATTCATTCTGGTAAATTGACTTACGATAATTCTTACGAAGAAGAAAACTAAGAGAACACATAAGCTTGACCTATCGGGTCTGACACCCTAAAGCAAACAGGATGCGTTACATTTGGAAAGTTGCTTCCTTCCTGCGGCCAAGGTGTCAGGCCTGTTTGTTTTGATTTTCCAAAGTAAAGCTGACGGAAGGCAATTCATGAAGCAAAGATATGGAATATATAAAGAAACCATATGTAATTGCGCATATCAAATGAAATTTCTTCTGTTATCCTTCATAATTAAGAAAAATAGAATGTATAGTTAGGGGAAATTTGCATGCTTATCGATAAAAAAGTACTTCTTTGTGTCACCGGCGGAATTGCTGTATATAAGGCTGCTGCCCTGACCAGTAAATTAACACAGGAAGGTGCGCATGTAAAAGTGATCATGAGTGAATCGGCACGTCAGTTCGTGACTCCGCTAACCTTTCAAGCACTTTCGAGAAATGATGTGTACACAGATACATTTGATGAAAAGGATTCTTCGGTCATTGCCCACATCGACTTGGCAGACTGGGCGGATATCAACCTTGTGGCTCCAGCTACTGCGAATGTTATTGGTAAGATGGCCAATGGAATCGCGGATGATATGATCACAACTACACTTCTGGCGACGGAGGCACCTGTTTGGGTAGCGCCGGCAATGAACGTGCACATGTACGCCCACCCAGCGGTTCAGAAAAATATGGAGACGCTTCGTACATTCGGATATCAATTCATTGAACCTGGTGAAGGATATTTGGCATGCGGATATGTAGGGAAGGGGCGATTGGAGGAACCGGAAACGATCGTAGAACATCTCAAACATTATTTCGGTGAATTGAATTCACAGCACATGCCCCTTAAAGGGAAGAAATATTTGATAACGGCAGGACCGACTCGTGAAGCAATCGATCCGGTGCGCTACGTGACGAATCATTCCAGCGGGAAAATGGGCTATGCCCTGGCTGAGCAGGCAGTAGAACAGGGTGCTGATGTGACATTGATTACTGGTCCTGTGGACTTGACGCCGCCTTCCAAGGCTAAAGTCATACCTGTGGAATCGGCCGCAGATATGTATGATGCGGTTTTCAATCATTTCGAGACTAGTGATGTCGTAATCATGACGGCTGCAGTGGCTGACTATAAACCGAAGTTTTATCATGTTCAAAAGATGAAAAAACAGCCAGGGGAAAATGTGATTGAATTTGAACGGACGAAGGATATTCTTATGGAACTCGGTGAGAATAAAACCCATCAGTTTTTAGTGGGATTTGCGGCTGAAACGAACAACGTTGAAGAATACGCAAGAGGGAAATTAGTGAAAAAAAATGCAGATATGATCGTTGCCAATAATGTTACCGTAGCGGGGGCAGGCTTTGGAACGGATACGAACATCGTGACCATTTACGATAAGAATGGAAGTGCAGTCGAACTTCCCAAAATGAGTAAAGCGGATATAGCTAAAAGCATTTTGGCAGAAGTATCTCGCATGCAAAAGGAATGATGTCTTATGGATATTGCATCCGTCATTGTGGATGTACCTGCTAAACAAACGGATCGAGAATTTGACTATCGCATACCTGAAAAGTGGAAACAAGTCATCAAACCCGGAATGCGGGTCATCGTGCCATTTGGTCCAAGAATGGTGCAGGGATTCGTCACCGGTTTAAAAGCTACAAGCGATTTTGCAAAATTGCGTTCTATAAAAGAACCGATGGATTTGGAACCCATCCTCAATGATGAATTGCTTCAGCTGGGTGACTGGTTGACCAAAGAGGCCATGTGTTTTAAAATATCAGCTCTACAAGCCATGCTTCCGGCAGCGATGAAAGCGAAGTATGAAAAAGTGATCAATGTCATTGAAGATAAAAGGAACGAGCTCCCGCCATTCATGCAAAGTCTTTTCGGAAAGAATGATTCACTATCCTGGAAGGAAGTTATTGAAGGTGAGAATGCCTCCCTTTTTCAAAAAGAAATACAAAATGGCAATCTAGAGCTAGTCTATAATGTGAAAAACCGTCTTAATAAGAAGACGGTACGGGTTATTAAATCTTTGCTTTCCACTTCGGAACTGAAAGAAATGGCGTCAGCACTTTCCGGTCATGCAAAAAAACAACAAGAACTACTTCAATATTTTATTGAACATCAAGAACCCGTTCCTTTAAAAGAATTACTTGAATCGACCAACACATCAAGCAGTACCGTCAAATCCTTAGTGTCAAAAGGGGCATTGGCGGAAATGGATCAGGAAATATACCGTGACCCTTATGAGAATCGTGTATTCGAAAAATCCAATCCCTTTACATTAACAGATGAGCAAGCAGCAGCCTTGAAACCAATCCAAGAGAAAATACATCATGATGAACATGATGTTTTCCTTTTATATGGTGTAACCGGGAGCGGGAAGACGGAAGTGTATTTGCAAGCCATTGCCTCTGTCATTGAAAAAGGGAAGGAAGCCATCATGCTGGTGCCTGAAATCTCCTTGACTCCACAAACGGTGAAGAGGTTCAAGGAACGCTTTGGTGAGCAGGTCGCAGTCATGCATAGTGGTTTGTCGGTAGGTGAAAAATATGATGAATGGCGGAAAATTCACCGAAAAGAGGTAAAAGTGGTGGTGGGCGCCCGTTCAGCCGTGTTTGCTCCTTTTGAAAACCTAGGACTGGTCATCATTGATGAAGAGCACGAATCCAGTTATAAGCAAGAAGAAACGCCTCGGTATCATGCCAGGGATGTTGCCATTGAAAGAGCAAAATCATATCAATGTCCGGTTATTCTTGGTAGCGCCACTCCTACACTAGAGTCCTTTGCACGAGCCAAGAAAAACGTCTATGAATTACTGACACTTAGTCAGAGGATGAATAAAAATGCATTGCCTGCTGTGGACATTGTAGATATGAGGGAAGAACTAAGAACGGGAAACCGTTCCATGTTTTCGGAGCTGCTCTTTACCAAACTGAAAGACCGGCTTGAAAAGGGTCAGCAAACTGTCCTGATGCTAAATAAACGGGGGCATTCATCCTTTGTAATGTGCCGAAGCTGCGGATTGGTCATCAACTGCCCTAATTGTGACATTTCACTCACCTATCATCGCTTTAATGATATAATGAAATGCCATTATTGTGGATTTGAAGAGGGGATGCCTTCCGTTTGCCCAGAATGTGAAAGTGAACATATACGGTTCTTTGGTACAGGCACTCAAAAGGTTGAGGAAGAGCTTGCGAAAATCCTCCCTGATGCACGAGTAATAAGGATGGATGTCGACACAACAAGTAAAAAGGGTTCGCATGAGCGGTTGCTGAATGCCTTTGGTGAAGGGAAGGCAGATATATTACTAGGCACCCAAATGATTGCAAAGGGCCTTGATTTTCCTAATATCACTCTTGTTGGAGTCCTTTCAGCTGATACGATGCTTCATTTACCTGATTTTCGTTCTTCGGAAAAGACCTTCCAGCTCCTGACACAGGTCAGCGGAAGGGCAGGACGCCATCAACTACCGGGAGAAGTAGTCATCCAGACCTATACACCTGAGCACTACAGCATCGAGCTTTCTGCCCTGCAGGATTATGATGCTTTCTATGAACGGGAGATGCATCTCCGCAGGCAAAGTCATTACCCACCCTATTATTATGTTGTCCTTATAACCGTTTCACATGAAGATTTAATGAAAACAGTGAGTGTTACTGAAAAAATTACCAATTATTTAGGTTCTCGATTGAATCGGGATTCTATCGTTCTCGGTCCGGTTGCTTCGCCCATTAGTCGAATCAACAATAGATATCGTTATCAATGTCTGATAAAATACAAACGAGAGCCGGAGCTTACTCAGCATTTACGGACACTTTTAGAGCATTATCAAAAAGAAACGGCTCAAAATCATCTGCAGATTTCTATAGATTTAAATCCACAGATCATGATGTAATTGTTTAAGAGTTGGATGATTGCCGCGAGCTTTTCTTAAGCTTGCGTTTTTATATAATGAAGTGTTGTTTTTCATATCTAGGAGGGTACCTTTAATTTTGGCTATTTTACCGATTGTCTTGTTTCCTGATAAAATTTTACAACAAAAATGCGATAAAATAACAAGTTTTGATAAAAAATTGGCAAAGCTGTTAAATAACATGTACGAAACGATGGTAGAAGCGGATGGTGTTGGTATTGCGGCACCTCAGGTTGGCGTGAAAAAGCAAGTTGCTGTCGTCGAAATAGAGGAAGGATCAGGTGCAATCGAACTGATTAATCCAGAAGTGCTGGAAATGAAGGGCGAACAGACTGGTGTTGAAGGCTGCTTGAGCTTCCCGAGTTTATACGGTGAGGTATCGCGCCCATACCGCGTCAAGGTTCGGGCACAAGACCGAAAAGGAACTTTTTTCGAGATAGAAGCGGAGGATTTCCTCGCAAAGGCCCTTCTGCACGAAATCGATCATTTGCAAGGTGTTTTATTCACTAGTAAGGTTTCCCGCTATATTTCGGAAGAAGAGTTAGAAAGGTTTGAAGAAGAATGACAAAAATTATATTTATGGGAACACCGGACTTTTCAGTTCCAGTGTTGAAAAGAATCATTGATGAAGGATATGACGTAATTGCTGTCGTCACACAGCCCGATCGTCCAGTTGGCCGAAAAAAGGTACTAACGCCGCCGCCAGTTAAGGTCGAAGCCGAGAAGCAGGGGATTCCCGTTTATCAGCCCGAAAAAATCCGTGAAAAAGAAGAACTTGAAAAGATCATTGCATTGAATCCTGACTTAGTGGTGACAGCAGCTTTCGGACAAATCCTTCCGAATGAATTGCTGGAAGCCCCTAAATACGGATGCATTAACGTACATGCTTCCCTGCTCCCTGAACTGCGTGGAGGGGCGCCCATCCATTATTCGATTTTACAGGGGAAAGAAAAGACAGGAATTACCATTATGTATATGGCGGAGAAATTGGATGCCGGGGATATATTGACTCAGGCGGAAGTTACCATAGAGGAAGAAGATAACGTCGGCACATTACATGATAAATTAAGCATGATAGGGTCGGATTTACTTGCTGTGACACTGCCGAAACTTTTAAAGGAAGAGTTACACGCGATTAAGCAAGATGAGAATAAAGCGACTTTCGCACCTAACATTAAACGGTCGGAGGAAAAAATCGACTGGTCGAAAACAGGGGAAAACATCTATAACCATGTACGTGGCTTGAATCCTTGGCCTGTTGCCTATACGACCTTAAATGGGGCCATTTTAAAAATTTGGCAGGCGAAAAGACTGGAACATGGCAATCAGGCAGTTCCGGGCACGATTATTGATGTACGAAATGATGGTTTCATTGTTTCGACTGGCAATGAGACGGCGATACTAGTTACTGAACTGCAGCCTTCAGGGAAGAAAAAAATGCCGGCGAAAGATTACTTGCGTGGAGCCGGATCGTTCATTAAAGCAGGCATGAAGTTAGGAGAACAAAATGAAGCAAACTAAAAAGGGAGTACGTGAAATCGCTCTCGATATTTTGGAATCTGTAGAGAAAAACCAATCCTACAGTAACCTACTATTAAACAACCTGATTAAAAAGCACCAGTTATCCGCTGTGGACAGTGGTTTGCTTACAGAAATAAGCTACGGGACCATACAGCGGAAGATGACTTTGGATTACTATTTGAATCCGTATATTAAACAACCCAAAAAAACGCAAAGCTGGGTCATCAATTTACTTAGGCTTTCCGTTTATCAAATGGTTTATTTAGATAAAGTTCCAGATCATGCGATTATTTTCGAGGCTGTCGAAATCTCTAAAAAGCGTGGGCATAAGGGTACATCATCAATGGTCAATGGCGTGCTCCGTAATATTCAAAGAAATGGTGTTCCTTCTCTTGATGATATCAAAGGCGATATTGAACGGCTATCCATCGAAGTAAGCCATCCAGCTTGGCTGGTCAACCGCTGGGTAGAGCAATTTGGGTTTGAAAAAACCAGGGAAATGTGTGAAATCAACCTTACTGCACCATTGCAGACGGGACGAGTGAATTTAAAGAAGATTTCACGCAGTGAATTGATCAGCATATTAACGGAAGAAGGATATGACGTTGAAGCGAGTGAAGTCGTTCCCGAAGCCATCGTCAGCTATAAAGGTAATCTAGCACATTCTGAAAGCTATAAATTGGGGTATTTATCAATTCAGGACGAAAGTTCAATGCTTGTTGCCCATGCGTTGGGTGCAAATGAAAATGATGCTGTACTCGATTGCTGTGCTGCACCTGGGGGGAAAACGACTCATATCGCAGAAGGCTTAACCACTGGACAGGTATATGCGCTTGACCTTCATGAGCATAAGGTAAAGCTCATCAAAGAGCAGGCAGAGCGTCTAAAACTGAGAAACAATATTAAGACAATGGCACTTGATAGCAGAAAAGTGCAGGAACATTTTAATAAAGAAGGGTTTGACCGGGTCTTGATCGATGCACCATGCTCAGGATTGGGAGTGATGCGCCGGAAGCCGGATGTAAAGTACACAAAAACAAAAGATGATATAATGAAACTCTCAAGTATACAAAAACAATTATTGGAAGCTGCTGCCCCACTTGTAAAGCAAGGCGGACGGTTAGTATATAGTACATGTACGGTGGATAGAGAAGAAAATGACAAAGTTGCTGCAGCATTTTTGGAAAACCATCCGGATTTTGAAAGCGATGCATCCTTGTCCTCAAGAATGCCAAAAAGCGTTCAGCCATTTATCGAGGGCCATACGTTGCAAGTTTTTCCGCAATATTTTAGCAGTGACGGATTCTTTATTGCGAGTTTCAGAAAGAAGGTGCTGTAATGGCAGAAATCACTAAATCATCCAGAGTAAGAAAAGACACAACACCAGAAAAACCATCGATTTATTCATTAGAGCTACATCAGATTAAGGAATGGCTCATTCAAAATGGCGAGAAGGCATTCAGGGCCGATCAAGTTTATGACTGGCTTTATAAAAAGCGTGTCTCTAGTTTTGAAGATATGTCCAACCTTTCGAAATCTTTACGTGATAAGCTGGAATCCCAATTCACATTCACAACATTGAAAACTTTGATTCAACAAACGTCCAATGACGGAACGATGAAGTTTTTATTTGAACTCCAAGATGGATATTCGATTGAAACGGTGTTGATGCGCCATGAATACGGAAACTCCATTTGTGTGACAACACAGGTTGGTTGTAGAATTGGCTGTACCTTCTGTGCATCTACACTTGGCGGTTTAAAGCGAAACCTAGAATCAGGGGAAATTGTTGCTCAGGTCGTTAAAGTACAGCAGGCACTTGACGAAGTGGAAGAACGTGTTAGCTCTGTGGTTATCATGGGTATCGGTGAACCATTCGATAACTATGATAATATGATGTCATTCTTGAAGAATATTAACCATGAAAAAGGCTTGAACATCGGAGCACGTCATATTACCGTTTCTACAAGTGGAATCATTCCTAAGATCTATAAATTTGCAGAAGAAAGCATGCAAATCAACTTTGCTGTTTCCCTGCATGCACCGAACACGGAATTGAGAAGTAAATTGATGCCGATCAACAAAGCCTACAAACTACCAGACTTGATTGAGGCTATCAAATACTATACAGAAAAAACAGGGCGCCGTGTAAGTTTTGAATATGGTCTATTCGGTGGCGAAAATGATACAGTGG
Organism: Peribacillus sp. NPDC060253; assembly: GCF_042727425.1. NCBI lineage: Bacteria > Bacillati > Bacillota > Bacilli > Caryophanales > Bacillaceae > Peribacillus > Peribacillus sp. NPDC060253. The sequence goes on along the minus strand of NZ_JBHXAS010000003.1, from coordinate 31,742 downwards.
AACACGCCGAAGAATTAGCTGATTTAATAAGCGGGATAAAATGTCATGTCAACTTAATTCCGGTTAACTATGTACCGGAGCGCAACTATGTTCGTACACCTCGGGACCAAATTTTTGAGTTTGAAAAAACATTGAAAAAGCGCGGCATTAATGTAACAATCCGAAGGGAACAAGGCAGTGATATTGACGCAGCCTGCGGCCAGCTTCGGGCCAAGGAGCGCAAAGAAGAGACGAGGTGACCCTATGAGGGCAATATTTAAAACAGACCGTGGAAAAGTCCGCCAGCATAATGAAGATAATGGCGGAATCTTTAAGAACTCGGAAGGCGTTCGCCTTGCCATCGTTGCAGATGGCATGGGCGGCCACCGTGCCGGGGATGTAGCAAGTGCAATGACGGTTGACCTTCTGAAAAAGGGCTGGGAGGTATCCAGTGGGATCGAAACGGCAAATGATGCCGAGGACTGGCTGAAACAGCAAATCTTCTTGGTCAATCAGTTGCTTTTTGAACATGCCGAAGCGAATACAGAATGTAAGGGCATGGGAACCACCATTGTTGCAGCCATCTGTACTGACAAGTTTGCGACGATTGCCAACATCGGGGATAGCCGTTGTTATTTGTATAATGAGAGTGGTTTTAAGCAGGTCACGGAAGATCATTCACTTGTTAACGAATTGGTTCGTTCTGGGCAGATAACGAAGGAAGATGCAGATAATCATCCACGAAAAAATGTTTTATTACGAGCCTTGGGGACTGAAACGCAAGTGGAGATGGACATCACGACGGTCATCTTCGAAGAAAGTGATTTACTTTTGCTTTGTTCGGACGGTTTAACGAATAAAGTGAGTGAACAGGAACTTGAAGAAACCGTTACCAATGGACAGCCTCTTGAAGAAAAGGCGAATTCATTAATAGATAAGGCCAATCACTACGGTGGGGAAGATAATATCACCCTTGTGCTTGTTCAATTTACTGATGAAAGCGAAAGCAGGTGAATTGAATGTTGATTGGTAGAAGAATCAACGGCCGCTATAAACTGATCAAAATGGTCGGCGGCGGCGGTATGGCGAATGTTTACCTTGCAAGGGATATGATTTTAGATAGGGATGTTGCATTGAAAATCCTTCGCATGGATTTCAATAATGACGAAGAGTTCATCAAGCGCTTCAATCGGGAAGCGCAATCGGCAACCAGTTTGGCCCATCCCAATATCGTAAGTATTTATGATGTTGGTGAAGAAGATTCCATCTACTATATTGTAATGGAATACGTGGATGGTTTTACACTTAAGCAATACATACAAAAGTATTATCCCATACCAGTTGAAAAAGCGTTGGATATCATGAAGCAAATCACGGCAGCGATTTCGCATGCCCATCACAATGGGATTATACATCGTGATATCAAGCCACAGAACATTTTGATTGATAAAGAAGGAACCGTCAAGATTACGGACTTTGGAATTGCATTGGCCTTAAGTGCAACAAACATAACTCAGACGAATGCAGTCTTAGGCTCCGTTCATTACTTGTCTCCAGAACAGGCTAGGGGCGGGATGGCCAATAAGAAATCGGACATTTATTCACTTGGCATCGTCATGTTTGAATTACTGACGGGGAGATTGCCTTTTTCGGGTGAATCTGCCGTTTCGATAGCACTTAAACATTTACAATCGGAAACTCCATCACCAAAACGCTGGAACTCTGAAATACCTCAGAGCGTGGAAAATATTATCTTGAAAGCGACAGCCAAAGATTCATATTACCGCTATGAAAGCGTAGACTCAATGGAAGATGATATTCGTACGTCGCTGAATCCTGAGCGTTCAAACGAGCTGCCGTTTGCGATACCTGAAGATCATGATGCAACTAAAGCCATTCCGGTCATTACGGATGATCAGCTTTCAAGTGTTGATGAGACAATCATAAGAGGGCCGGAAAAAAACACTCTAGTCTATGCGGACGATGGCGAAAGTGAATCAGAAGAAGACATTAAAACGAACAAGAAACTGAAGAAACAAAAGAAACAGAAAAAACAAAAAACGAAGTCTAAACAAAAAGATAAAAAACGAAAGAAAATGCCAGCCATTTTGGTGACCATCTTTTTGGTTCTCGCGCTGCTTGCCGTTTTATCTGTCACTGTAGGACCTTCCCTATTCGGTTCGAAGGAAGTGACGATCCCTGACCTTAAAGGGAAAGAGTTGGAAGATGCCATTACTGAATTGCTTGAATTGGATTTGGTCATCGGAGATACGATCGAGATTGAAGATGAAGAGGTTGAATCGGGCCTGGTGATCAAAACCAACCCTAAGGAAGGAAGGACGGTCAAGGTAGGTGCAGAAATCCATATTTATCAAAGTATTGGTAAAGAAACGATATCATTATCCAGCTATGAAGGAAGACATTACTCTGATGTTAAATCCCTCCTTGATAAAATGGGCTTCAAAAATATTAGCGTGACCGAAAAATATGATGACAGTGCAGCCGGTACAATCATAAATCAAACGCCTTCGGGTGCCGCTGAAATCGTCCCATCCGAGACGGAGCTTGAGTTAACGGTGAGCAAAGGGGAAGATTTATTGAGTTTAAAGGACCTGACAGGGTTCAATGAAGCTGGGCTTAATGATTATTCCAACGAAAGTGGAATAAAGATCGATGTGGAAGAAGAAGTCTATGATGATTCCGTCGCTGAGGGGCTTGTCATCTCGCAGTCACCTGAACCTGCTACAAAGGTGGAAAGAGGCAGTACGGTGAAAGTCGTCCTTTCAAAAGGGAAAGAAGAGATCCCTCCTAAGAATGTAACGGAGGAAATCAAGATCGAGTATGATCCGATTGAGCAAGGCAAAGCGCAAAAAGTACAAATTTTCATAGAGGATATCAACAATAGCATGACCGAGCCTAAAGAATCATTCTTTATTGTGGAAGATGCCAAGCGAACGATTGAATTAACGGTTTCCCCAGATAAGAAAGCCGGATATAAAGTCATGCGGGACAATCAGGTCATCATTGATCAAGCCGTCTCTTATCCCGACTAAATTTAATAATTAGGAGTGTGGTTATGCCCGAAGGAAAAATTATCAAAGCATTAAGTGGATTTTATTATGTCCTTGATGGAGAAGAGGTCTTTCAATGCCGCGGACGGGGAGTATTCAGGAAAAACAAGATTACGCCACTTGTTGGTGATTATGTGGTTTTCCAAGCGGAAAATAAAACGGACGGGACCGTAACCGAAATAAAACCGCGAAAGAATGAATTGATTCGTCCGCAGATATCAAATGTAGACCAAGCCATCCTTGTCTTTTCAGCAGTTGAACCTGATTTCAGTACAGCATTGCTTGATCGATTTCTCGTGCTTATCGAAGATAACGAAATCGAACCCATTATTGTCGTGACGAAACTGGACTTGGTTACTTCTGAAAACCGAAAGAAATTGTCTCAGTATATCAAAGACTATCAGAAACTAGGATATACGGTACTGGAGACATCGTCCGTTACCGCTGGAGGGATTGAAGAACTAGTTCCGTTTTTAGAAGGAAAAACGAGTGTTTTTGCCGGTCAGTCCGGAGTTGGGAAATCATCTTTACTGAATGCGATCAATCCTGAATTGGCTTTAAAGACAGATGATATTTCATCACATCTAGGACGCGGAAAGCATACAACGCGTCACGTTGAATTGATTCACATTGGTTCTGGACTTGTCGCGGATACACCGGGATTCAGTTCACTTGAATTCATGGAAATGGAAGCTGAACGTTTATCCTATTGCTTCCCGGAAATGCATAAGCATGGGGAAGACTGTAAATTCCGGGCTTGCTTGCATGATAAAGAACCGAAGTGTGCCGTAAAGGATGCGGTTGATGCCGGTGAAATTCCGCGTTATCGATATGAGCATTATATGCAATTCCTAGAAGAAATTAGAGATAGAAAGCCGAGGTATTGAAATGGTTAAAATTGCGCCATCCATTTTATCAGCTAACTTTGCAAAATTGGGAGAAGAGATTCTGGATGTGGAAAGGGGCGGAGCGGATTTCATCCATGTAGATGTCATGGATGGTCATTTCGTGCCGAACATTACGATAGGCTCGCTCATTGTCGATGCTATCAGACCGGTGACAAAGCTTCCGCTTGATGTTCACTTAATGATTGAAAAACCGGATCTTTATATCGAGGCGTTTGCTAAAGCGGGAGCCGATTATATAACTGTACATGTAGAGGCATGCACTCATTTGCATCGGACGATACAATTAATTAAATCTTTTGGTGTAAAGGCAGGCGTTGTGCTTAACCCAGCCACTCCAGCTTCCTTGCTCCAACCTATAATCGAAGAAATTGACATGGTGTTGTTGATGACAGTTAACCCAGGTTTTGGCGGGCAAAAGTTCATCAAATCCGTACTGCCAAAAATTGCTGAAGTGAAGGCGATGGCAGACATGTATAATCAGAATCTGGAAATAGAGATTGATGGTGGAGTAAATGAAGAAACGGCTAAACTTTGTATTGAACAAGGGGCAACAGTTCTAGTGGCCGGTTCAGCAATATATAATCAAGAAGATCGCCACGCAGCGATTCAAAAGATTCGGGGAAAGTGAGATAAAGTCGACATTATCATATTCATATGATAGTGATCGGCTTTTTTTAACAATGTTATAAAAGCAGCTCGGATATGAATATACGTAGAAAAGGAAGATGATCATGATTATTAGTATAATGGCTGGAGGTCCAGAATGTTTGTTGCCGGATTTGACGAGATATAAAGAGATGACTGATTTTTGGGTTGGGGTTGATAGGGGAGTATGGTCCTTGCTGGAAAAAGGTATCGAACCTAAGTGTGGTTTTGGGGATTTTGATTCAGTCTCGGAAGATGAATACAGGAAAATTGAACAAAGGCTCGAACACATCAATCTATATTCTTCCGAAAAGGATGAAACGGATTTAGAAATCGCATTTAAATGGGCAATAAATCAAAAACCAAGAGAAATTCATATTCTGGGCGCTACAGGGGGGAGAATGGATCATTTTCTCGGTAATATCCAGCTGCTCCAAAAAGAAAGTGTCCTCCCAAATCATGCCGATATTGATATATACATAGTCGATCAGCAAAATATATTCACAGTAAAGACAGCAGGCTCATATCAGGTCACTGCTTTGAAAGATAAGAAGTACTTGTCATTGCTCCCTGTTACGGCAAAAGTCACTGGTATTACACTATCGGGCTTCAAATACCCATTGAGTGATGCAAGCCTTGAAATAGGTTCGACACTCTGTATCAGCAATGAACTAATTTCCGAATCTGGGAATGTTTCATTTGAGGAAGGCATATTAATGGTGATAAGAAGCAGTGATTAAAATTCATGCTTAGAGCAGATTCGGATATAATTACGATCATCCTATATCCGCTTAAAAGCTTATGTTGTAATAGAAAAATTCCACTTCATCTTAATTTGTGGGATGCAAAGAGGAGGAGCATGATGAAATTTTATACGATTAAATTGCCAAAAGTTCTGGGCAGTTTGGTAAGGGCTATGCTCGGAGCGTTTAAAAAAGGCTGATACTTATCACCATGACACCTCTCAAATTCAGGGAGGTGTTATTTTTCGGGATTTCTGGGGGATAATGAAAGGGGTGGCCATCCATTAATGGGTGATGACTTCTTTTCTTGATGCAACTAGAGACCTGATCAATGAAATTATTAACCATCCCCATTAAAAATGCCAGCCATTTCAAGTAAAAAGGCATCCTTAGAGGATGCCGTAACATTATACGCGTTCTACTTTGCCCGATTTAAGAGCTCTTGCAGAAACGTATACACGTTTAGGTTTACCGTCAACTAAAATACGTACTTTTTGAAGGTTAGCGCCCCATGTACGCTTGCTAGCGTTCATTGCGTGAGAGCGGCTGTTACCAGAACGAGTTCTTCTTCCAGTGATTACACATTTACGTGCCATGTTAAATTCCCTCCTAACTACAACAAGCTTAAGTTTTCGCAGTCGTCTTAAGTCTTTGTAAAATACTTTAATAATTTATCATACCTACCGGGAGAATGCAATACTTCAGTTAATTACTTTCAAGAAAAAAACCTTGACATACATACTTTAAAATTGAATTATATTAAGTACCGTACGACATTTACTTTTAAAACCATAGACATTATAGTAAAATGTCTTTAGTTGATTGATTTTTTGGGAGGGAAAAGAAAATGTCTATCGAATTACAAACGAAATATGGACAAATTGATATATCTAATGATGTTATCGCTACTGTAGCAGGCGGCGCAGCTGTGGATTGCTACGGAATTATAGGAATGGCTTCCAAAAAACAATTTAAAGACGGCATAGCCGAAATTTTAAGAAAAGAAAACTTTACTAAGGGTGTAATAGTCCGTCAAGAAGAGGAAGAAGTTCATATCGATATGTATATTATCGTAAGTTATGGAACAAAAATCTCGGAAGTTGCACATAACGTGCAATCAAAGGTGAAATACACTCTGGACAAAACTGTAGGATTATCGGTTGAATCCGTTAACATTTTTGTGCAGGGAGTTCGTGTGACGAACCCTTAAGTATAGGAGGAAAGTTTTGTGTCAATTACAAGTTTAAACGGAAAGCGCTTTGCAGAAATGATCATTCAAGGTGCCAATCATTTAGCGGCTAATGCCCAAATGGTTGATGCATTGAATGTTTTCCCTGTTCCAGATGGAGATACTGGAACGAATATGAACTTATCGATGACTTCCGGAGCGAAGGAAGTGCAAAATAACGTCCAGGAACACATCGGAAAAGTGGGTACCTCCCTTTCTAGAGGACTGCTAATGGGCGCTCGCGGTAATTCGGGTGTAATCCTTTCACAACTTTTCCGCGGTTTTGCTAAAGCGATTGAACATAAATCGGAAATCAATAGTGAAGAATTCGCCGAAGCATTTGAAGCAGGAGTTCAGACAGCTTATAAAGCTGTAATGAAACCAGTTGAAGGAACGATTTTAACGGTTGCAAAAGATGCTGCCAAGCAAGCGGTTTCATCAGCGGCCAAGCACCAAGACCTCATTCAGGTAATGGAAGAAATCGTCACGGAGGCTAATGCTTCATTAAAACGCACACCGGATCTTCTTCCCGTTTTAAAAGAAGTAGGAGTAGTTGATAGCGGCGGACAAGGGTTGGTATTCGTATATGAAGGCTTCCTTGCTGAGCTGAAAGGTGAAGCCCTTCCAGTACGATCTGCGAATGGCCCAAGCATGGATGACTTGGTCAGTGCCGAGCATCACATGAATGTACAAGGACATATGAACACGGAAGATATCGTATTTGGCTACTGCACTGAATTCATGGTCCGATTGGAAAGTGAAAAACTTGCCAATAAACCGTTTGACGAAGAAAAATTCCGTAATGATTTAAGTGAATACGGAGATTCGTTGCTGGTCATCTCAGATGATGAAGTTGTCAAAGTACATATTCACTCAGAACAGCCTGGAACGTGTCTGAATTATGGACAGCAATACGGTAGCTTGATCAAACTCAAAATCGATAATATGCGCGAACAGCATACTGCGATTGTAGGTGAAACGAATACGCAGCTCCAAACGAAACCGGCAGCGAAAGATAAATTCGGTGTAGTGTCTGTAGCAATGGGTACAGGCATCAGTGAGCTATTCAAAAGCATCGGCGCTAAGTCTGTCATCGAAGGCGGACAAACGATGAACCCTAGCACCGAAGACATTGTAAAAGCAGTCGAAGAGGCATATGCAGAACATGTCATCATCTTGCCTAACAATAAAAATATCATTATGGCAGCCAATCAAGCTGCAGATGTCCTTGGTGATCACGTGATTGTCATTCCATCGAAAACAGTACCACAGGGGATGGCTGCATTATTGGCTTTCAACCCATCCCTGGATGCTGCCGAGAATAAAAAAGTGATGATTGAAGCCCTTTCACATGTGAAAACGGGCCAGATTACTTATGCTGTCCGGGATACCAACATTGACGGCCTTTCAATTGAGACCGGAGATTTCATGGGAATTGCTGAAGGAACCATCAAAGTGAAGGATAAAGACATGACGCAGGCGGCAAAAAATCTTCTTTCTGAGATGATTGACGAAGATTCCGAAATCCTGACCATCTTATATGGAGAAGATGCACCTACAGAAGAAGTCCAAGGTCTAGTTGCGTTTTGTAATGAGAATTTCGAAGATGTTGAAGTGGAAGTCCATAATGGAAAACAACCATTATATTCTTACATTTTTTCAATTGAATAAGAGAAGCATCATGAAGATAAGGGAGACTGATCCGTCTCTTTGATTTGAAGGATTCTGAAAAAATAAAAGGCAATAAACTGCATATGTCATTAGGCTATGCAGTTTTATTTTTTTTGAAATAAAAGATTAGAAACAGCATGATTGGAATTACGTTATATTTGGCGTTATTATTAAACCATCTCCTAGTGTTTCCCTTGGGTTCAGTTCTAAAGAAGGAGGAGCAACTCATGAAATTTAGAAGTGTATTCGATATAATTGGCCCTGTTATGATCGGCCCCTCTAGTTCCCATACTGCAGGAGCTGCAAGAATAGGGAGGGTTGCCAGGAATTTATTCGACCGGGAACCCAAATGGGCCCACATTTCCTTTTACGGTTCGTTTGCCAAAACCTATAAAGGCCATGGAACGGATGTGGCCATTGTAGGAGGTTTGCTTGATTTTGATACATTTGACGAGAGAATTAAAGAATCACTGGAAATAGCCCGCAAAAAGAAAATCAAAATTACATTCAGGGAAGAGGAAGCTGTCCCGGAACATCCCAATACAGCAAAAATAACGGTGGGTGATGATGATGGTGAACTTGAACTTGTCGGAATTTCGATTGGCGGGGGAAAGATTGAAATTGTCGAACTGAATGGGTTTAAATTGAGGCTGTCCGGCCACAACCCAGCCATACTCGTCGTTCATGATGACCGATTTGGTGCCATTGCCAATGTTTCTAACATTTTAGCCAAGCATCAAATCAATATTGGCCAGATGGAAGTTTCCCGTAAAGAGAAAGGGAAGATGGCCTTGATGACCATTGAAGTGGATCAAAACTTGGAGAATCAAGTCATTGATGAAATTACAGCTCTCCCTAACATTACTCAAGTAGCGAGGATTGTTGATTGATAAGGGCAATCGTTTCCACTTAGGAAGGAGAAGATATCATGTTTCGTAATGTAGCGGAATTAGTAGAGTTAGCTGACTCAAAGCAGAAAAAAATATCAGCACTGATGATAGAACAGGAAATGGAAGTTACCGGAAAAAGTCGCGAACAAATCATTTACCAGATGGGAGTCAACCTGGATGTGATGGAGCAGGCTGTTGAAAAGGGACTTCAAGGTGTAAGGTCCGTTTCCGGCCTGACGGGCGGGGACGCAGTCCTTCTTCAGAATTATATAAAATCCGGAAATTCCTTATCCGGTGAAATGCTGTTGGATGCGGTCAGCAAAGCCGTGGCAACAAACGAAGTGAACGCAGCGATGGGAACCATTTGTGCGACACCCACTGCCGGATCAGCGGGTGTGGTGCCTGGAACCCTTTTTGCATTGCAAAATAAATTAAAACCGAGCCGGGAAGAGAAGATTGAGTTCCTCTTTACAGCAGGAGCATTTGGTTTTGTCGTAGCGAATAATGCCTCGATCTCAGGTGCTGCGGGAGGCTGTCAGGCGGAAGTTGGTTCGGCTTCAGGCATGGCAGCGGCAGCCATCGTGGAAATGGCAGGAGGAACACCTGCGCAAAGTGCAGAAGCAATGGCAATCACTTTGAAGAACATGCTTGGTCTTGTATGTGACCCTGTTGCTGGGCTTGTGGAAGTCCCTTGTGTGAAGCGGAATGCCATGGGGGCAGCCAATGCTATGGTTGCCGCTGATATGGCGTTAGCGGGGATCACAAGCCGTATACCATGTGATGAAGTGATTGATGCGATGTACAAAATCGGACAAACGATGCCATCTGCTCTTAGGGAAACTGCACAAGGAGGATTAGCGGCTACACCAACTGGACGGGAGTTGGAAGCGAAAATCTTTGGCATACCGCTGAATAAAAAGTGAAATCCAGTCTACATGACCCCATAACAACAGTAAAAGGCATTGGGGATGAAACGGCTTCAGCTTTGAAGGAAATGGAGATCCATACCGTCAAGGATCTCCTGGAACACCTTCCTTATCGCTATGAAGATTACAGATTGAGAGATTTAGAAACGGTCGAGCATGAAGAGAGGGTTACCGTAGAAGGAAAGATTCATACGGTGCCCACGTTAGGGTACTTTGGGAAGAAAAAATCCAGGCTTACGATTAAATTATTGACTGGGAGATATTTAATAAATGTCATTTTTTTTAACCAGCCATATCTAAAGTCCAAGCTCGCGATAGGCGAAAACGTAACAGTAACTGGAAAATGGGATCGTCATCGTCAAACCATCACAGGCTCGGAGTGCCACGTTGGGAATCATAGCCGGGAGAAAGAGTTCGAACCTGTGTATTCAGTGAAGGGCAGCATTACGGTTAAAGGGCTGCGCCGCTTTATCTCCAATGCTTTTTCTCAGTATGGGACCATGATAGAAGAAAATATGCCCCCGCAGTTATTGGCGACATACAAACTGATGCCACGTAATGATGCTCTTCGTACCATGCATTTCCCTCTATCGGCTAATGATATTAAGAAGGCTCGACGCCGTTTTGTGTATGAAGAATTTTTATTGTTTCAACTCAAAATGCAGGCGCTTCGTAAAGTACAGCGAGAGCAGTCAAAAGGAATAGGTCAAAAATTTGATGAGGGGCTTGTGGAAGCATTCGTTGAAACTCTACCTTTCCCTTTGACGAACGCTCAAAATAGGGTCGTCGAGGAAATATTGACTGATATGAAATCTCCTTACCGGATGAATCGACTCCTTCAAGGGGATGTTGGATCAGGAAAAACGGTTGTTGCCGCCATATGCCTGAAAGCGGCGATTACAGCTGGTTTTCAAGGCGCACTTATGGTGCCAACGGAAATCTTGGCCGAGCAGCATACGCAATCATTGAAGGGCATGTTGGAACCGAGTGGAGTAAAGGTCGCCTTGTTGACCAGTTCGGTAAAAGGCAAAAAGCGCAAGGAACTGTTGCAAATGCTTGAATCCGGGGAGCTCGACCTTTTGATAGGAACGCATGCATTGATACAGGAAGAAGTGAATTTTCGGAACCTCGGTCTTGTCATAACGGATGAACAACATCGTTTTGGAGTGGAGCAGCGTCGGATCCTTCGTGAAAAAGGTGCAAATCCGGATGTTTTATTCATGACGGCCACACCGATTCCGCGCACGCTCGCAATAACGGTATTTGGTGAAATGGACGTCTCCACGATAGACGAAATGCCTGCCGGGCGTAAAGCGATAGAAACCTATTGGGCGAAACACCAAATGCTTGACAGGATATTAACTTTTGTCGAAAAGGAATTAAAAAAAGGGAGACAGGCCTACGTCATCTGTCCCCTGATTGAGGAGTCCGAGAAACTGGATTCTTTACAAAATGTTCTAGATGTACATGCTATGCTTACGCAGTACTTTGCGAACAGGTACAAAGTGGGGCTCATGCACGGGCGCCTGCCAGCGGATGAAAAAGACGAAGTCATGCAGCAGTTTAGTGCCAATGAAGCGCAAATCCTTGTCTCTACTACGGTTGTGGAAGTTGGAGTGAATGTTCCTAATGCAACGGTAATGGTCATCTATGATGCGGAGCGATTTGGACTTTCCCAGTTGCATCAGTTACGGGGAAGAGTTGGACGGGGAAGTGACCAGTCATTTTGCATTCTCTTGGCAGATCCAAAAACGGAAGTCGGCAAGGAACGGATGAAAATCATGACTGAGACGAATGATGGCTTTGCCCTTTCGGAGAAAGATCTGGAACTCCGAGGCCCTGGTGACTTCTTCGGCAAAAAACAAAGCGGCCTTCCTGAGTTTAAAGTAGCCGACATGGTCCATGATTACAGGACGTTGGAGGTGGCAAGGATGGATGCTTCAAAATTGATAGCTTCCCAAAGCTTTTGGCATTCCCCAGAGTATTCACCGTTACGGAGCTATTTAGAGGAAACGGGCGTATTTACGGGAGAAAAGCTGGACTGAACCAAAAAATCTATTAGCAGATTGCGAGAAATTGCACAATATCTTGCAATCTGTTTTTAAAATATATATACTACTATTAGTACCTAGTCATAATACTACGGATGGTGACCTTCAAATGCGAATAAATAAGAAGGAACGCCAGCAATTATTAATCGAAACGATTAAACAGAATCCTTTTGTAACGGATGAGGAGCTGGCTGAAAAATATTCGGTGAGCGTCCAGACGATTAGGCTCGACCGTCTTGAATTATCGATACCGGAGCTGCGTGAGCGTATTAAAAACGTGGCCGAAAAAAAATTCAGTGACGAAATCAGGGCTTTGCCTTTGGATGAAATCATCGGGGAAGTAATTGACCTTAATTTAGATGATAATGCAATTTCGATTTTGGATATAAAAAAAGAGCATGTCTTTAAGCGGAATGGAATTGCAAGGGGACATCATCTTTTTGCCCAAGCAAATTCATTGGCTGTAGCGGTCATGAATGATGAACTGGCATTAACTGCAAAAGCGTCCATTTTATTTACTCGTTCTGTGAAGGAAAATGAAAGAGTGGTAGCTAAAGCGAAAGTTAAAAGCGTGGACCACACCAACGATCGTTCCGTGGTGGAAGTCAGAAGCTACGTGGGCAATGAACTGGTTTTTAAAGGCGAGTTCGATATGTATCGCTCTTAACTTTCTAGTAAAGGATGAAAGAACATGAAGATAACAATAGATGCAATGGGTGGCGACAATGCTCCCAAGGCACAGGTTTTAGGAGCGATGAAAGCTGTCGAGACTTTTTCCGATGTGGTAATCACCTTGGTAGGCAATGAAACCGAGATTAACCAATACTTAACAAAACATGACCGAATAAAGGTTGTACATACAGATGAAAAAATATTAAGTACCGATGAGCCTGTTCGTGCGGTTCGCCGCAAGAAAAGTGCCTCAATGGTATTGGCTGCACAACAAGTGGCTGACGGGGAAGCAGATGCATGCATTTCTTCCGGCAATACGGGTGCGTTAATGGCTGCTGGCTTGTTCGTAGTTGGAAGGATAGACGGCATTGAACGTCCGGCATTGGCACCAACCCTTCCGACAATCGATGGCAAAGGTTTTGTCCTACTTGATGTAGGTGCGAACTCCGATGCGAAACCGGAGCATCTGCTTCAATTCGCCATAATGGGTTCTGTTTATGCCCAAAAAGTGCGTGGGATTGAAAAGCCCCGTGTAGGACTTCTGAATATCGGTACAGAAGAGAAAAAAGGTAATGAACTGACGAAGCATACTTTTACATTGCTGCAGCAATCATCGGAGATATCCTTTATAGGTAACGTAGAGGCCAGGGACCTCCTAAATGGGCCGGCAGACGTTGTCGTAACGGATGGTTTCACGGGAAATATGGTGTTGAAGACACTTGAAGGTACAGCGATGGGTGTTTTTAAAATGGTGAAAACGGCCTTGATGAGCAACTTGAAGAGTAAGTTGGCGGCAGCAATGGTGAAACCGGAATTAATGGGCCTTAAAAATCGCATGGATTATTCGGAGTATGGTGGTGCAGGCCTATTCGGTTTGAAAGCTCCTGTCATTAAGGCGCATGGTTCTTCAGATGATAACGCAATCTATAATGCAATACGCCAGACTCGCGATATGGTGGGCCATGATGTCATACCGGTGATTGCAAAGACGATAGAAAACAATAATAAATCATAGAGGCAGGGGAGTAACAAATGGGTAAAATTGCTTTTGTCTTTCCAGGACAAGGATCACAGTCAATAGGAATGGGCCATAGCTTGTTTCAGCAAAGCGAGCGTGCTCAGCAAATTTTTCGCACTGCGGATGAAAAACTTGATTTTCCACTTTCCGAACTTATCTTTAATGGCACACAACAAGAATTAACGGTAACCTATAATGCACAACCAGCGTTATTGACAACCAGTTATGCAATGGTCAGAGCGTTGGAAGAAGCCGGAATCAAACCCGATTATACTGCAGGGCATAGTTTAGGTGAATATACGGCTTTAGTGGCATCTGGTGCAATTTCTTTTGAAGATGCCGTGTATACTGTGCGCAAGCGTGGTGAGTTCATGGAAGCTGCCGTGCCGAATGGTCAAGGCTCAATGGCAGCGATACTAGGAATGGATCGTGACGCTCTTTCTGAAGTGACAGCTGAGGTAACGGCAACAGGTGAATCCGTTCAACTAGCCAATATAAATTGTCCAGGACAAATCGTCATTTCAGGCACATCAGAAGGGGTTAAACTTGCAAGTGAAAAAGCCAAGGAGAATGGGGCAAAACGAGCACTTCCTCTTGAAGTGAGTGGACCGTTCCATTCGGAATTGATGAAGCCAGCTGCAGAAAAGTTACAGGGTGTCCTTGATGAAGTGAGCTTCAAACAGGCAGAAATTCCTGTCATATCAAATGTAACGGCCAAGCCGATAACTGCTCCAGCTGAAATTAAAGAAAAATTAATCGAACAGTTGTATTCCCCAGTACTTTGGGAGGATAGTGTGAAAAATCTGCTCGAATTGGGCGTGGATACGTTCATCGAGGTAGGTCCCGGGAAAGTATTGGGTGGGCTGATCAAGAAAATTGATCGTTCCGTTCAAATTCACTCGGTATCTGATATAGATACTCTAACTAAAACAATTGAAACATTGAAGGGGGAACAAGCATGATCCTCGAAGGCAAAAAAGCACTTGTAACGGGAGCGTCACGAGGTATTGGCAGGGAAGTTGCTCTAGAATTTGCCCGTCAGGGAGCAGACGTTGCCATCAACTATTCCGGCAGTGAGGCGAAAGCAAATGAAGTGGTGGATGAAATCAGGGCTTTGGGCCGTAAAGCATTTGCCGTCCAATGCGATGTTGCAAATAGTGAATCGGTGACAAGCATGATCAAAGAGGTCGTCGAACAGTTTGGCAGAGTGGATATCCTGGTTAATAATGCTGGTATCACACGTGATAACCTATTGATGCGGATGAAAGAAGACGAATGGGATTCGGTGATCAATACGAATCTTAAAGGCGTGTTCCTTTGCACAAAAGCGGTCACAAGACAAATGATGAAGCAACGCAGCGGCAGGATCATCAATATGGCATCGATTGTCGGCGTCAGCGGAAATGCAGGGCAGGCTAATTATGTAGCTGCCAAAGCTGGTGTGATCGGCCTGACTAAAACCACCGCTAAGGAACTTGCTTCAAGAGGGATAACAGTCAATGCGATTGCTCCTGGGTTTATCTCGACAGATATGACTGGAGAATTACCTGAAGATGTCCAAAAAGCGATGCTGGACCAAATTCCACTGGCACGATTCGGAGACCCAGAGGATATCGCTGCAGTGGCTTCTTTCCTAGCTTCAGAGGCTAGCAAATATATGACTGGACAAACTCTTCATGTAGATGGCGGCATGGTTATGTAAGTTTTCTTTGATTTTTTTCAAAATTAATTTATAATGTTTTGAGGGGAGGTGAACAAATTGGCAGATGTATTAGAAAGAGTTACAAAAATCGTTGTAGATCGTTTGAATGTAGAAGAGTCAGAAGTGAAACTTGAAGCTTCTTTCAAAGAAGATCTTGGTGCCGATTCCCTAGATGTAGTCGAACTAGTCATGGAATTCGAAGACGAGTTTGATATGGAAATTTCGGACGATGACGCTGAAAAAATCGCCACAGTAGGTGATGCTGTGAATTACATACAAAGCACTATGTAATGAATTTGTCATTTGACTAAAAGCTCCGTTTTTAAAACGGGGCTTTCTCTTATACTTGAAGAAGTTTGAAGCAGCGGCAGAAATAAGGGTATGAGTATGCGCCCTGGTAAGCTCCGTTGGCTGTCAGTCTTTTGCCGGTTAGTTTTCTTTAAACGGATAATAATGTATGATGGTACATAGGAAAGCTTGACAGGAATTCCTGCCAGGTTTCTTTTTATATTTTGGAAAAATATGCTTTTTGAACCGTTGTGGAGGGTTTTTTGTGATGCGTAGGAACGGAAATAATCGTAAACCATCAATCAAGGAAAATAAATTTAAACAATTGCAAGAAAGTCTGGGTTTTCATTTTCAGGATGAAAATTTATTGAAACAAGCTTTTACACATTCATCTTATGTGAATGAGCATCGCCGTAAGCCTTATGAAGATAACGAAAGGCTTGAATTCTTGGGAGACGCTGTACTTGAACTGACCATCTCTAAATACTTGTATCAAAAATATCCGATGATGAGCGAAGGTGAACTTACTAAACTAAGGGCCGCCATTGTGTGCGAGCCTTCACTAGTTGCTTTTGCCAATAGCCTTTCTTACGGAGAATACGTATTACTTGGAAAAGGGGAAGAAATGACAGGCGGAAGAGAACGGCCTGCCATGCTTGCCGATGTATTTGAAGCCTATATTGGGGCTTTGTACCTTGACCAAGGATTAGAGCCAGTTGTGCAGTTTTTGAAGAATATTGTATTTCCTAAGATAGACGAGGGTGCTTTTTCTCATGTGATGGATTATAAGAGCCAGCTTCAAGAGCTGATTCAGCGTGATGCTATCGGTGTTCTCCAATATAAAATCTTGCAGGAAAAAGGGCCAGCCCATAATCGAGAGTTTGTTTCGACTGTCTCATTGAATGGGGAAGAACTGGGCTCTGGTATAGGAAAATCGAAAAAAGAAGCGGAGCAGCATGCTGCCGAGCATGCATTAATCGTTTTAAAAGAAAAAAATCAACAAGATAGTTGAACAGTAGAGGAGGAAAGGTCATGTTCCTCAAACGCTTGGACGTTGTAGGATTTAAATCTTTCGCAGAAAAAATTTCGATTGATTTTGTACCTGGTGTCACGGCAGTGGTTGGACCAAACGGAAGCGGTAAAAGTAATGTGACCGATGCAGTCCGATGGGTACTTGGTGAGCAGTCTGCGAAATCGCTGCGAGGATCAAAAATGGAAGATATCATCTTTTCGGGAAGTGACACGAGGAAAGCGTTGAATTTTGCAGAAGTATCATTGACCCTTGACAACGAAACGAATTCCCTGCCGATAGATTTTCATGAAGTTAGTGTGACTAGACGGGTATATCGATCGGGAGAAAGTGAATTTTTCATTAATAATCAAGGTTGCCGTCTGAAAGACATCATAGACCTGTTCATGGACTCTGGTCTTGGACGTGAAGCGTTTTCCATCATCAGCCAAGGGAAAGTGGAAGAAATCCTAAGCAGTAAGGCAGAAGAAAGACGTGTGATCTTTGAAGAAGCAGCCGGTGTCTTAAAATATAAAACAAGAAAACGAAAAGCGGAATCAAAGCTGACGGAAACACAGGATAACTTAAACCGTGTCCATGATATCCTCCATGAATTGGAGGGACAGGTGGAACCGTTAAAAATTCAGTCTTCCCTCGCCAAGGAATTTTTGGAAAAGAAAGAAGAGCTTGAACAAATAGAAGTTGCTTTGACCGTTTTTGAGATCGAAGAACTTTATGAAAAATGGGAAAATCTGTCCCAGGAACTTGAAAAACATAAAGAAATGGAACAGCAAATGGCAGGAAAGCTTCATGAGAAGGAAGCGCATCTCAAAAAGCTTCGGGATAATCTTGTCACACTTGAGACTTCAATCAATGGACTGCAGGAAATTCTCCTGAATGCCAGTGAAGAACTTGAAAAGCTTGAAGGTCGTAAAGAAGTACTGAAAGAACGGAAAAAAAATGCTGCCCAAAACAAGTCGCAGCTTGAAAAAGCGATTGTGGAAGGTGAGGCGGCGGTCGAGCGTTTGTCTCTACAAAAGGAAAAAGAAACTGAAATCCTGAATGCGCTGCACTCGGAAGTAAAAGGGCTGCAGGAAGTATTACATGAAAAACAAAAAAGCCTAGGCCTATTCAATAGCGATATCGAAGCCATGATAGAAGTGAAAAAGAGTGATTATATCGAGTGGTTGAACAAGCAGGCAACGGCAAAGAACGAAAAACAATACCTGCTTCAGCAGCTTACACAGCAGGAGCATAAAAATGCTAAACTCGATATGGAAAATGAAAAGTTCCTAACGGAAAGAATGGATATCACCGCAAAAAAAATGGAATACTCTGCTCAGATGGACAATGTGACCAAGCAGCTGGAAGAGCATGTTTCTTTTTTCAGAAATCAGCAGAACAAACTGAATGCGGCAAAAGATACGTATCAAAAACAAGAAACCACCCTATATAAGGCCTATCAATTCCTTCAACAGGCAAAATCACGTAAAGAACTTCTTGAAGAAATGGAAGAGGATTATGCAGGCTTTTTTCAAGGTGTTAAAGAAGTTTTAAAAGCGAAAGAAACCCTTCGAGGCATTGAGGGGGCAGTTGCAGAATTGATAAAGGTTCCAAAGGAATATGAAACGGCCATCGAAACGGCTCTGGGCGGAGCGATGCAGCATGTGGTTGTGGAACGCGAAGAGCATGCTCGAGAAGCCATTTCCTTCTTGAAGAAAAATAGGTATGGGCGTGCGACGTTCTTGCCTTTATCAGTCATTAAGGCAAGAGAGATTTCAGCGAGCCAATTATCGATGCTCAAAAGCCATTCCGCTTTTGTCGGGACCGGCTCATCCTTGATCCAATATGATGATAAACATGCAGCGATTGCGGAAAACCTGCTCGGAACCGTCATAATTACCACAGATTTAAAGGGTGCAAATGACCTGGCGAAAATGATGCAGCACCGCTTTCGTTTCGTAACACTTGAAGGGGATATCGTCAATCCGGGTGGTTCAATGACTGGAGGAGCGTTAAAGCAAAAAACGACCTCCCTGCTTTCGAGGAAAACGGAATTGGAAGAACTCAATCAAAAACTTAAAGACATGGAAGCGAAAACGAACCAGCTGGAAAAACAGGTCAAACAGCTTAAAGTGGATGTCGGTGTTCAAGAGCAAACGCTTGAACAAACGAGAAAAACAGGGGAGAGCCTTCGATTGCAAGAACAAACCCTGAAGGGTGAACTTCGCGAAGTGGAACTCCAGGAAAGAAATGTGAATGATAGGCTGCATCTTTATGATTTGGATAAAAATTCATATTTAGAAGAACAACAGCAAAAGACGGCAAGACTTAAAGAGTTGGAAGAACTTTTGGAATCATGTAAAACGGAAATTGAGGGGCTTGACCAGTTGATTTCCGACATGACGGAACAAAAGCAATCCCAACAATCCTCAAAAGAGAGCCTTGCTGAAGAAGCGAATGAACTGAGGGTAACGCTGGCCTCAAAACGTGGGCAGCTACAAAACCAAAAAGAAAAGATGGAACGTATAGAAACGGATCTTTCAAAGGAAAAAAGCAGGCTCCGTGAGAATAAAGATGATTTGGGGCTACTGACTAATGAAATGACAGACAGTTCAAGCGGGGAAGAGACGCTTGAAGATATGGCTCAGCAGAAGTTGCTCGATAAGAATGAAGCAATTGAAGGAATTGCCATAAAGAAACAGGAAAAAAACGAGCTTCAAACACAAGTTGAAACACTAGAACTGGCTTTAAAAGAAGAAAATCGGCTATATAAAGGCATTGTTGAAGTGATTAAGGATGAAGAAGTGAAAGTAACTCGATTGGATGTCGAACTGGAAAACCGTCTCGACCACTTGCGAGAAGAATACACGCTATCATTTGAAGGAGCTAAGGAGCAGTATCCAATGATGATGCCTGTAGAAGAAGCACAAAAAAGGGTGAAGCTCATCAAGCTTGCCATCGAGGAATTAGGGACGGTAAATATAGGTGCAATTGATGAATACGCACGTGTATCTGAACGTTATGACTTCCTTCTAAGTCAAAAGGAAGACCTTCAACAGGCGAAAGATACATTATTCCAAGTGATCGATGAAATGGATGATGAAATGAAGCGGCGCTTTGCGGATACCTTCTATTCGATCCGTGAAGAATTCGAACAGGTCTTCAAAGCTTTATTTGGTGGAGGCAGAGCGGAGCTGAAACTGACGAATCCTGATGATTTACTTAATACAGGGGTGGATATCATTGCACAGCCTCCTGGGAAAAAACTGCAGAATTTAAGTCTCTTATCCGGGGGAGAACGGGCATTGACCGCGATTGCCCTTTTATTCTCCATTTTAAAAGTGCGGCCTGTGCCTTTTTGCATCCTTGATGAAGTAGAGGCTGCACTTGATGAGGCGAATGTCGTCCGGTTCAGCCAATTTTTAAAGAAGTTCAGCAAGGAAACGCAGTTTATCGTGATTACTCACCGTAAAGGTACGATGGAAGAGGCTGATGTCCTATATGGCATTACAATGCAGGAGTCAGGCGTCTCCAAACTTGTTTCCGTCCGAATGGAAGAATCAGAAGACTTTATGGAAGTTTAAATTCATGAATTAGAGGAAGTGGGACAATGAGTTTTTTCAAAAAGCTAAAAGAGAAATTTACGACCCAGGAAGAAAAGGTAAAAGATGTAGAAGTGGAAGTAACCATAGGGGAAAAATTTAAGCAAGGTTTGACAAAGACGAGGAATTCCTTTACTGGAAGGGTTAATGAACTTGTTGCCCGTTACCGGAAAGTGGATGAGGACTTCTTTGAAGAACTTGAAGAAATACTGATTCAGGCTGACGTTGGCTTTGATACCGTGATGGAATTGATCGACCAATTAAAAATGGAAGTCAAACTTCGCAATATCTCTGATACGAGAGAAGTGCAATCCGTCATTTCCGAAAAACTTGTCGAAATCTATCAAGGTGATGCTAAAGAGACATCAAGCCTTAACATACAAGAAGATGGTTTAACTGTCATTCTGTTTGTCGGAGTGAATGGGGTAGGTAAAACAACGACAATTGGTAAACTTGCTCATAAATTTAAGGCTGAAGGTAAGTCGGTTGTATTAGCAGCAGGTGATACATTCCGTGCAGGAGCAATTGAACAGCTCGAGGTATGGGGAGAACGTGTTGGTGTCAGTGTAATCAAGCAAGGAGAAGGTTCTGATCCTGCCGCGGTCATGTTTGATGCCATTCAGGCAGCTAAGGCACGTAAAGCGGATATCTTGATTTGTGATACAGCGGGCCGTTTACAAAATAAAGTGAATTTAATGAAGGAACTGGAAAAGGTGAAACGTGTAATTGAACGTGAAATACCTGGTGCACCACATGAAGTGTTGCTTGCTCTTGATGCAACAACCGGACAAAATGCCCTTATTCAAGCCAAGACATTCAAGGAAGCGACCAATGTGTCTGGTATTGTTTTAACAAAACTTGATGGCACGGCAAAAGGTGGAATTGTTTTGGCAATTCGCAATGAGCTGGCCATTCCCGTGAAATTTGTAGGACTTGGTGAAAAAATGGACGATCTTCAGGAATTCGATGCTGAGAAATATGTATACGGCCTCTTTGCTGATATCATTGATAAAGAACAGCTCTAATTGATCATTTTATAAGCCGGAAGAGGTTTTTCTCTTCTGGTTTTTTTGTTTATGATTCACTTCGCCCTTTTCCGAAGAATAAGGGCGCAAAAGACCTAATTAATCATCAGATCAAAGGAATGTGTCATGGAGCGGGAAGAAGAAGCTCAGGCATTCAATGATTTACATTTACATACCATGGCAGACAAAAAACAAAACAAAAGCCAATGGCTCTTTACCTGCCTTCCTGCTTTTATATAGGATTCCACAACCCGGCAATTTGACTGCATGGGATTAAGACACAATTGGCTGGAATCCTTAAAAAAGGAGTCGTACACCAAAACCATCAAGAAACGATATATCTGTGTAAATAGCGGCACACAAGACATGCGGGGTACCGAATTGGGACAGAAGAATGATGTTGAATCGCCATCCGTTAAGATACCGCAACATAGGAGGATGAGCGGTTGAAACGCCTCCTTGAAGCGGGAAATAGAAAAAAATATGTTTTATAAAGATGTGGTAAGGAGTTTAACTTGACATCAAATAAACTAGGCTATACAATATAAACTTGTAAAGGGTTTTCACTTAACAGCAGGGAGGCTTGCTAATATGCTTGAAAAGACAACGCGGATTAACTATTTGTATGACTTTTACCAATCGTTGTTAACAGAGAAGCAGCAGAGCTACATGTCCCTCTACTATCTGGATGATTACTCTCTTGGGGAGATTGCCGATGAATACGAAGTGAGTAGGCAGGCAGTCTATGATAATATAAAAAGAACAGAAGCGATGCTTGAGGAATACGAAGCAAAGCTATTGTTATTTCAAAAATTTCAAGAGCGTAACCAATGGATTGCGAATATGAAGGGACTCATAGAAAAGGATTCCTTTTCGAAAGAGAAGCTGCTTGACGCAATCACGACGCTTGAGAAGTTGGATTAGGAGGCGGCAATATGGCATTTGAAGGATTGGCCGACCGACTGCAGAGCACGATGCAAAAGATCCGTGGAAAAGGGAAGGTCAACGAAGCTGACGTTAAAGAAATGATGCGTGAAGTTCGATTGGCCCTGCTTGAAGCGGACGTTAACTTTAAAGTCGTGAAGGAATTTGTAAAGCGTGTTAGTGAACGTTCGGTAGGTCAGGAAGTGCTGAAAAGCTTAACCCCCGGTCAACAGGTAATTAAAGTAGTTAAGGAAGAATTGACGGAGCTGATGGGCGGCGAACAGAGCAAGATTGCCGTTGCCTCGAAACCACCGACTGTCATTATGATGGTAGGACTTCAAGGGGCAGGTAAAACGACGACCACCGGAAAGCTCGCCAATCTTCTTAGAAAAAAATACAACCGCAAGCCATTGCTCGTTGCGGCTGATATTTACCGTCCGGCGGCGATTAAGCAGCTTGAAACACTTGGCAAACAATTAAGCATGCCTGTTTTTTCCTTGGGTGACCAGGTCAGTCCTGTTGAAATTGCCAAACAGGCGATTGAAAAGGCAAAGGAAGAACATCATGATTATGTGTTGATTGATACCGCAGGACGCCTTCATGTTGATGAAAACTTGATGGGCGAACTCAAGGATATCAAAGAATTGACAAAACCGGATGAAATCTTCCTGGTTGTCGATGCGATGACAGGTCAAGATGCGGTCAATGTAGCCCAAAGCTTTAATGAGCAGCTTGGCCTGACTGGGGTCGTATTAACGAAACTTGATGGGGATACACGTGGTGGTGCGGCACTTTCGATACGCTCAGTCACCAACACGCCGATTAAATTCGTCGGTATGGGAGAAAAATTGGATGCACTTGAAGCCTTCCATCCAGAACGGATGGCGTCAAGGATTCTTGGTATGGGTGATGTATTGACCCTTATCGAAAAAGCACAGGCTAATGTCGATGAAGAAAAAGCGAAAGAATTAGAGAAAAAGATGCGGACAGCGACTTTTACCTTTGATGATTTCCTTGAGCAACTTGGACAGGTGCGAAATATGGGGCCGCTTGATGATATTCTGAAAATGATTCCCGGTGCGAACAAAATGAAAGGGATGGATAACCTTCAAATCGATGAGAAACAGATCGGTCATGTTGAAGCTATCATCCGTTCGATGACAACGCAGGAAAAGGAACATCCAGAAACCATGAATGCATCCCGCAAAAAACGGATCGCCAAAGGAAGCGGCAGATCGATTCAAGAAGTGAACCGTTTACTTAAGCAATTCGAAGAAATGAAAAAGATGATGAAACAGGTTACAAACATGCAAAAAGGGAAGAAAAAGGGATTCAAATTCCCGTTCATGTAAGGTTTATTTCAGGTCGAAATGAGGCGGAAATGCAGGGTGAAACCATGTATTTCAACACTTTTTCCCCCTGTTAAGAAAAAAACCTTTACAAACATACAAGACATTTGATATTATACTATCTTGTGTGAAACTATTCGGAGGTGCTTATTTAAAATGGCAGTAAAAATTCGCTTAAAACGTATGGGAGCTAAAAAATCTCCTTTCTATCGTATTGTAGTTGCAGATTCTCGTTCACCACGTGACGGACGTTACATTGAAGTGGTAGGAACTTATAACCCGGTGACTCAACCAGCTAAAGTTGAAATCAACGAAGAGCTTGCTCTTAAATGGTTACAAGATGGAGCTAAACCATCTGATACAGTTCGTAACTTATTCTCAACACAAGGCATCATGGAAAAATTCCATGTTGCAAAAAACAGCAAGTAATCGACGGTAGTTGATGAAAGCACTAATTGAAACGATTGTTTCAGCACTTGTGGATTATCCGGAAGAGGTCATCGTGACCTCTAAGGAAGAGTCCGACCGAGTTGTTTATATCCTCTCCGTTCATAAAGAGGACATGGGCAAGGTCATCGGTAAGCAAGGGCGTGTTGCTAAGGCGATTCGGACTGTGGTATATGCAGCAGGATCTTCACAGCAGAAGAAAATCTATTTGGAGATTTCCGAATAAGGAGGGCTAATACCCCTCCTTTTTTTTGCACTTCAAGAAAGTGAAATTCTTCCTCTGATCCTAATCCAATATGACCTGGAGTTTAAACTTTACGCCTTTTTAAGACGCATCTTTTACCGATTTACGTTATACTTAAGAGAATGACCCTCATTTTTCAAAAAGATTACCCTATCATACATATTTTTTGAAGGAAATAAGAAATCATAGATAATAGGAGGTGCTGGAATGAAAATTCTCCAAAATGTAATCGTTAACCAAGTATTAACGGAATCCAGCAAGAATCAGCTCCTCGAGAAGTACAAGTCAAAACGCCTTCAGCTTCAAAAAGAGAGTGAACAGCTCCGTTTTGAACTGAAAAAACTTGAAAAAACAAGAAATCTCCAGCCTGCCAGTCTCCGTGCTCATTTCGAAAAAGAAATAAACCAGAGGCAAGAAAAGATTAAACTGCTTGAATTTCAAATGGAGCAGTTGGAGATCCTTCCCACCGGAAGTGAATTGAAGGAACGGGAAGTTCAAAGTATCATTGATGTGGAAATCGGGGCAGATTGGGACGAAATTATGGCAACGAAAACAATTGTCATTAAAGATGGAATCGTCTCGGAAATTCGTTAGAGGTGAAAGAATGGAAAAATGGTTTAATGTAGGTAAAATTGTCAACACCCATGGTCTTTTAGGAGAAGTCCGTGTTATTTCTTCAACAGACTTTCCGGAAAAACGGTACAAAGTGGGAAATACCCTTTATTTGTTTAGGGATACGGAGAAAATGCCTTTGCCGCTTATCATCAGGTCGCATCGTACCCATAAAAACTTTAATCTATTGACGTTCGAGAACTATTATAATGTCGGGCAGGTCGAGGCTTTTAGAAATGGGGTCCTGAAAATCAAAGGAGCACAGCTTGGTAAATTGGATGAAGGTGAGTTCTACTTCCATGAAATCATCGGCTGTTCGGTATTTACGGATGAAGGTATGGAAGTTGGGGAAATCATTGAGGTTCTGACACCGGGTGCAAATGATGTTTGGGTCATTAAGAAAGCTGGCAGTAAGGATATTTTGATTCCATATATTGATCAAATTGTAAAAGAAGTCGATATTTCCGCTAAAAAGGTCATCATAACACCTATGGAGGGACTTTTAGATTGATGAAAATCGATGTACTTTCGCTTTTTCCAGAAATGTTCGAAGGGGTATTTGGCTCGTCAATCTTAAAAAAGGCTGCAGAAAAGCAGGCTGTCAGCTATAAGGTGACCAATTTTCGAGATTATGCAGATAATAAGCATTCGACGGTGGACGATTATCCATATGGCGGCGGTGCCGGAATGGTGTTGAAAGCTCAACCGATTTTTGATGCTGTAGAAGCTCTTAAAGGGCAAGCAGAGCAAACCCCAAGGGTAGTCCTTCTTTGTCCTCAGGGAGAGCGTTATACGCAGAAAAAAGCAGAAGAGTTTGCAAAGGAAGAGCATCTTGTTTTCATTTGCGGACATTATGAAGGGTATGATGAACGCATCCGGCAGCATGTCGTAACGGATGAAATTTCGATTGGTGACTTTGTGCTTACAGGCGGGGAATTGGGAGCAATGGTCATTATTGACAGTGTTGTCCGCTTGCTTCCTGGCGTTCTAGGAAATGTTGACTCCCCGATTCTTGATTCCTATTCTTCTGGTTTGTTAGAACATCCCCATTATACTAGACCTGCAGATTTCCGGGGAATGAAAGTTCCCGATCCGCTGATATCCGGGAATCATAAAAAAATCGATGAATGGCGGATGAAGGAATCCCTGCGCAGAACGTTGATGCGACGTCCTGATTTGCTTGAGAGTTATGAACTATCGGATATTGAAAAAAAATTATTGTCCGAGATTAAAAAAGAAGACTGATGTCTATTGCATCGGCGTTTATAGTATGATAGGATATACCTTGTGACTTGGGCAAAATGCTCAGTCTTATAACGATGTTCCGCTGCAAACAATTAGTATTTGCAAGAGCGTCCAGGAGGAGTTGAAATCGATGCAAAATCTTATTAACGAAATCACAAAAGAACAACTTCGCTCAGATCTTCCATCATTCAGACCTGGTGACACAGTACGTGTACACGTAAAGGTTATTGAAGGAACTCGCGAACGTATCCAGTTGTTTGAAGGCGTTGTAATCAAACGTCGTGGCGGCGGAGTTAGTGAAACTTTCACAGTACGTAAGATCTCTTACGGCGTTGGAGTAGAACGTGCTTTCCCTGTTCACACACCAAAAATTGCGAAACTAGAAGTTATCCGTCACGGTAAAGTACGTCGTGCGAAACTTTATTACCTACGCGAACTTCGTGGTAAAAAAGCTCGTATTAAAGAAATTCGTCGTTAATTCTTCGAATATCTACATGCGGATTTACCATGATCCACATAAGGTGAATAACCAAACAGTATCATGCAAAAAAGGGAGCTTGTTTATCAGGCTCCCTTTTTGCACTTGAATAAACCATGAATGCACCCATAGGGTGAAAACCATATAGAATCCTGCTCGCTATAGCGCCCGCAACATGTTAAAATAATTGTTGATATGCTTCTAAAAGGGTGGGTAAGGATGGCGAAAAAGAAAAATGAATTGTGGGAATGGACAAAGGCGGTCATAATCGCGGTTATAGCTGCGACATTGATTCGTTATTTCCTCCTGGCTCCTATTGTTGTGGACGGTAATTCCATGATGCCGACATTAAAGGATACGGACCGCATGATCGTTAATAAAATCTCCTATTCCATTGGTGAACCGAAAAGATTCGACATTATCGTTTTTGAAGCTCCTGAAGGCAAGGATTACATAAAGCGGGTCATCGGATTGCCAGGTGAGAAAGTGGAATATAAAGATGATACTCTTTACGTGAATGGGAAAGCATATGCTGAGCCATACTTGGATAAATATAAAAAGCAATTGATTGATGGCGGTGCATTGACGGAGCCTTTTACATTAAGTGATGTCATTGAACAAGAAACGGTACCCGAAGGCCACCTATTTGTCTTAGGGGATAATCGCCGTTTTAGTAAGGACAGCCGCCATATTGGCGTTGGTGTCGTTCCTTACGATAAAGTGTTAGGAAAAACTAAATTAGTTTATTGGCCAATTGAAGACTTTCGATTGGCGGAATAGTAGGAAGGTGGATTCCATTGACAATACAGTGGTTCCCTGGCCATATGGCCAAAGCGAGACGGGAAGTAACAGAGAAATTAAAACTGATCGACATCATCTTTGAACTTGTGGATGCCAGGCTTCCGGCATCTTCACGAAATCCGATGATCGATGAAATCATACAGCATAAACCGAGGGTCATCCTTTTGAATAAAGCAGATATGGCTGATCCGGTAAAAACGAATATGTGGCTTGAGTATTATAAATCACAGGGGAAAACGGCAATTGCGATTAACTCTCAGGCAGGGAACGGTTTAAATCAGATCACAGCGGCTTCAAAAAAACTTTTAAAAGAGAAGTATGACCGGATGGAATCAAGAGGAATCAAGCCGCGAGCGATCCGTGCCATGATAGTCGGTATTCCCAACGTAGGGAAATCAACATTGATCAATCGGCTTGCTAAAAAGAACATTGCTAAAACAGGCAATACCCCTGGTGTCACGAAAGCGCAGCAATGGATAAAAGTTGGTAAGGAATTGGAGCTGCTTGACACGCCGGGAATTCTCTGGCCTAAATTCGAAGATCAGGAAGTAGGCTTGAAGCTTGCATTGACGGGAGCGATCAAGGATACGATTTTAAATTTGCACGAAGTATCCTTATATGGACTTCGCTTCTTGGAAAAAGAATATCCGGATAGATTGAAGTCGCGTTATAACCTGGATACAATTCCTCAAGAAACGCTCGAACTTTTCGATAGGGTCGGTAAGTTCAGGGGCTGTTTAGCATCTGGAGGGTTCATTGATTACGATAAAACCGCAGAGTTGGTCGTACGTGAAATCCGTTCAGAAAAGATGGGTCCGCTAACGTTTGAGATACCTAAGGACTATGAAGAGGATCATTTACCCGAATAACTTTATGTAAGAGCACACTGACCTGATTATTTGAAGACAATCAGTGAGTGGATTGATACGGAGCTGGAGTTGGATATCAAAAATGTTTTTCCTTTTTGATGTCTCTTTTCCGCTCCGTATTTTTGTTTGAACTGTAGAAAAGAAGCAAGACTGCCGATAATTAATATGATGGGTGATAAATGATGAAAACTGCAATGAGCATAAAAGAAATCTCTTCAAAGTTAATGACAATAAAAGAGCCTGATGATTTATTTTTACTAGAATGCCGGGAGGACGGGCGGAAGGGCGTAGCCGATTTAGTAAGCAAATGGCAAAGAGCCTATGATAAAGAGCAACAAGTAAAGAATACTTTCATTGAGATGACGGAGTTTGAACGGCAACTGCGAAAACAGGGGTATTCCATTCTTGCTGGTATCGATGAAGTAGGGAGAGGACCGCTGGCAGGACCAGTTGTGACGAGTGCAGTCATCTTGCCGGAAACTTTCTATTTGCCAGGACTGAATGATTCTAAAAAGATTCCAGAGTTAAAAAGGGAACAGTTTTATGAGAGGATCTGTAAGGAAGCCATATCCATCGGGGTGGGTATTGTACATAGCGAAGTAATCGATGACATTAATATATATCAGGCTACGAAAAAGGCAATGATAGCGGCTGTGAACGATCTGTCAGAACTTCCGGATCATTTGCTGATTGATGCGATGGAACTTGATGTGCCCATGCCGCAGCTTTCGCTCATAAAGGGGGACGCAAGAAGCATTTCCATTTCTGCGGCCTCCATTATAGCGAAAGTGACTCGTGACAGGATGATGAAGGATTATGGGGTGAAATATCCGGAATACGGGTTCGAAAAGCACATGGGATACGGGACAAGCCAACATATAGAAGCACTTGACAAGCATGGTCTTACACCTTGGCATAGAAGAAGTTTTGCACCAGTTAAGGAAATCGCTGCACGAACGAAAGAATAAGGGAGGATGAGTGATGCTAACCATAACGAGCGGTCACCCCGTACTTTCACCCATTGAAATGCATGGAACTGTGAGTTTGAAAAGCGGACAAATCCTTTTTGGGAAGGTGAATAAGGTTTTTCCTAACCAGGCGGCAGAAGTTCAGATTGGCCAACAAAAAATGATTGCCACTCTCGATATCCCGCTTCGGGCAGGTGAAAGGTATTGGTTTCAAGTCCAGCACCCAAATGAGGGGAAGGTCGTGTTAAAAACGTTCGAGTCTCCGAATGTGAACTATACCAGTGTGAAGGGAATGGCTGCACAATTGATCGCTCATCTCGGCATGACGCCCGAACCGGCAGCAGCTAAGCTTGCCGAATACCTCCTTAAGAATCGTCTCCCGATTACAAAGGAAACTTTTCAGTCGGCTTTGCAATGGCTAAAAGCTGTTGATACGGCAGAATCTGGGCTGCCTATCATAAAAACAATGTTCGTTCAGCAATTGCCTTTTGTAAAAAATGTATTTGAAGCATTATTTGAACAGACCAAAGGCGAACCATTCCATAAATTGCTCAGTGACCTCCATCAACAGTTGCAGGATGGGAGTACGAAAACGAATACGGCCGACAAGCTTATAAGCGTATTGGACTCATTACATGTTGCTAAACAGAACCAACTTCAACAAAACGGTTTGCAAAAACTTGTGACCGCTTGGCTGGACTCCGATTCAACACCCGAAATGAAATCAGGGGCATTTTCTCTGCTTCAACAGACGGGTTTCATACCGAAGGGAACGACTGAAGCTGTCTTTTTTGAGAATTTAATTGATGGAGCGGAGGCAAGGTCCGGATTTCCTGAGGATTCAGTGATCGATAAATTACACCAAGGTTTGCATTTACTTTCAGAAGGAAAAAATGGAGCATGGGGAAAAGTTGAAAAGGTCGAAATGAATGTAAATCGCTTATTGAATGGTCTTGAACATGAAGGGGCAAAAATGCCAACCGATATCAAACCGAATCAGCTAAAAAACATATCTGCTGAAAAAATATCACCTCTTGCCGTTCGTTTAATAGAGAGTCCGTTTACCGAAGCAAGTGCCAGAAGCAAAGGACTGGAAAGCAATAAGGAAGTGAATGAGATTCTAGGGTATTTGAATACGGATACAGAGCAGGTTGCTGAGGCGAAGGGTAAGGTGGCTGAACTGCTCATTCAATCGCTTAAACGGCATCCAGAGGCCTTGTCCGTTAAGAATAATGAGAAACTGGTCCTTGCATATGTATTGGAAACTGAGTTTCAAACGATCGATTTCACAAATGGGGCATCAGCTGCACATCAACTTAAAGAGTGGACCAAGATACTTGGCCTGCAGCTGGAACATGCAATCCTTAATCAGTCTGGAGTTGATTCGACGGATATCTCGAAAGATTTGGAAACACTTAAACCTCTGCTTCTTAAACTGCTGAATGAGCAAACTCCTGCATCGGTAAAGGAGATAGCAGAACACATTCTAAATCGGATTACAGCTCAACAGATCCTTTCACAGGAAAATGGGCCGGTTCAGAATTTGCTCCTAACACTACCTCTCAATCTGGGGACTTCCCAAACGGATCTTACTTTACAATGGAGCGGAAGAAAAACAAAAGAAGGTAAAATAGACCCGGATTACTGTCGGGTCCTGTTCTATTTAGAATTGGAACGAATAAAAGAGACGGTCATCGATATGCAAGTTCAAAATCGAATCATAAAAGTGACGGTCATTAATGAGCATGGTGCAGCGATTAAAGAGATGGCTGATCATTATCTTGACCTGTTGGGAGAGAATCTGGAAAAAATGGATTACAGATTGTCCGGGGTTTCATTTGTTAATCCGAAGAATGAAAAAGATGGGAACAAAGTGTTGAAATCCATTCCATTTTCAGAAACGGGTTCATATAGTGGAGTGGATATTCGAATATGAAAAATGACAAACGAAAAGAAGCGATTGCCTTAAAGTATGATCAAAAGACATCCAATGCTCCCGTAATCTTGGCCAAGGGGAAAGGAAAAACGTCTGAAAATATTCTGGAAAAGGCCATGAAACTGGATATACCGGTCCAAAAGGACGAATCGCTTGCTGCACTGCTAGGTCAATTGGATATTAATCAAACGATTCCGGAAGAATTGTATGGAGCTGTAGCGGAGGTTTTTGCATTCATTTATAAGGTTGACAAGGATATGAAATGGTAGGATCCTAATTTATCCAAGTGATTTCACTAAATGAATTCATGTTGGTTTATGTAGAATAATAGGGAAATCTCCAACGGTTTTTCATTATATTAAAAAAATACTAAATTATTTGCAAAAGGACAAGGCCATGGCTTTGTCCTTTTGCCTTTCCTTTGAATCAAGACAAGGA